>CAVBJB010000167.1:0-4948 GCA_963595625.1 Lachnospiraceae bacterium
ATCTATATTTAAAAGATTTTTCATTAAAAACACCTGAGACTACTTTAGAAGGTAGTGTAGATTTAAAATATAAGCCAAAGTATTTCCAAGATTTTACAAATAAAGTAGATATTGATGCAGAAATAATTAGAAGTAAAATATCTACTAATGATTTAAATTTACTTTATAACGAATTTGCTCCAAATCATAAATTCTACATTTCTACTCACGCAAAAGGGCTTTTAAATGATTTTACATTAAATAATCTTTCGTTATTTCATACATCAAACTCAGAAATTATAGGTAAAACCCGTTTTAGAAATCTATTCGATAAAAATAAGATGTTTCAAATGAACGGAAATTTTGCTGGAATAAAAACATCTTATCAAAAAACAAAAAGTATCTTACCTCGTATTTTAGGCGATAAATTACCTGAAATTCTAAACAAGTTAGGAGATGTAATTATTGAAGGAGATGTAGATGTTACAACTAAAGATCTTTATACAGATATCAATTTACTCTCTAACATTGGCTCTGCAAATGCAGTTTTAACCTTAGAAGGTTTTAATGACAAGGATAATGTGCTTTACAACGGCGATATTGCATTAGATAAATTTAATCTAGGATATTTATTAGATCAAAAATCACTCAATATTGCAACCTTTAATGTAACTGTTGATGGTAAAGGATTTACAAAGAAAGGATTAGATACCTCAGTTTTAGGAGTAGTTGATCGTTTTGATTTTGGTGGATATTCGTATAGTAATATTGAAATTGATGGAAATTTTAAACTACCTTATTTTAAGGGATATTTAAACAGTAATGATCCTAATTTAAAAATGGATTTTAATGGTTTAGTAAATCTACAGGATGTTCAAAAAGAATTTGATTTTACTGCACATGTAGATTACGCAAACTTACATTTGTTTAACATTCGTAAAAAAGATGAAACAGCAGTATTTAGAGGCAACATAATTGTTCAAGCAAAAGGAAACAATATTGATGATATTGTGGGTGTTGCTAATATTTCTGATGTTTCAATTCTTACTACTTCAAAAGATTACTTTTTTGATGATTTTGAAGTAACCTCTAGTTTTGACGAGAAAAAAGTTAGAACTCTAACAATAAATTCCCCAGATATTATTTCGGGAAAAGTTTCTGGAATTTTCAAAATAAATCAAGTAAGTAGACTAGTTCAAAATGCATTAGGTAGTTTATATGCCAACTATAAACCATATTCACTAAATAAAGGGCAATTTATAGATTTCGACTTTTCTATTTATAATAAAATTGTTGAAGTTTTTGACTCTAGCATCAATATTTCAGAGCAAACCTATCTTAAAGGTAGGATAGATGGTGACGAAAATGATTTTAAAATGAATTTTACTTCACCAGAAGTAATTGTTTATAATAACGGATTCGAAAATATAAACATACAAGTAAACAATCAAAATCCATTATTCAATACATTTATTGAAATGGACAGTGTTAAAACACCAAACTATAAAATTTCCGACTTTAGTTTAATAAACTTAACCATGAACGATACCATGTTTGTACGTTCAGAATTTAAAGGTGGCGTTAAAGCTCAAGATTTTTATAATTTAAACATCTATCACACCATTGATAAAGAAAATAAATCTATAGTAGGATTTAAAAAGTCTGAAGTTTCTTTTAGAGATTTTCTATGGTATATAAATGAGAATGAAGATACACAAAACAATAAAATAATTTTTAATAAATCCCTAACGGATTTTGATATCAATGACATTACTCTTTCTCATGAAGGGCAAGAAATGAATTTAAAAGCTAAACTTGTAGGTAAAAACTACAAGGATATAAATTTAGATTTTAAAGATGTAGATCTCTCTAAAATTGCTCCCTCTACTCAAAACCTTACATTCGCGGGTAAAATAGATGGAGATATTAAAATTAAACAAGATAATGTAGACCAATACAAACCATCGGCAAATATTTTCATTGATGATTTTGTTTTTAACGATCAAAAATTGGGTGACTTTACATTTAAAGTTACAGGAGACGAAAAGTTTAAACGATTTAAAGTTGATGCTAATGTACTAGACAGTGGGGCGGAGAAGTTTAATTTAGCCGGAATCATAGATTTCCAAGAGCATAAAAAAGGAAAATTGGATTTAGAGGTTACATTGGACAAATTTAATATGGCGCCGCTAGAAAAAGTACTTGGTAATATCTTCAAAAATATTCGAGGTTACGCTAGCGGGAAAACATTGGTAGAGGGTAACTTGTCTGATCCGGAAATCAACGGGCGTATGTATCTAACTGATGCAGGAATGAAGATTCCATTCCTTGGGGTTGATTTTGATATGGAGCAAAACGCATCTATAGACGTAACCGAGAATCAATTTTTGTTGAGACACATTAAGTTAACAGACACAAAACACCATACCACCGCGTATATAGACGGATCTGTAAGGCACAAACGCATGCAGGATTGGTTTTTAGATGTAGATGTTAACTCAAATAACATGCTGATCCTAGATACAAAAGATAATTTAGAATCTGTATTTTACGGCACAGCGTTTATCTACGGAAAAGCAAATATTTCAGGACCTGTATCATCTTTAGTCATAGACATTCATGCTAAAAGTAATCCAGGGACAACTATAAAGCTGCCTATAGGAGATAACGGGAACGGTTTAGGAGACAATTCTTATATTCATTTTTTAAGTATTAAAGAGAAAGATGCCTTAGCGAAAGGGCTCGAAATTAACGAAAAAGTAATTTCCGGAATCGAAATGAATTTTGATTTAGACATCACACCAGATGCTGAAATCGAGATTATTTTGGATCGTAATTCAGGTCACGGAATGCGTGGTCGAGGAGTAGGATCCATTAACATGGAAATCAATACACTAGGTAAATTTAAAATGGTAGGAGATTACCAAGTCTGGGACGGAGAGTATAACTTTAAATTTGGTGGAGTAATCGACAAAAAATTCGAAGTAAAAAAATACTCTACCATACGTTGGGCAGATGGAAACCCAATGAATGCTATTTTGAATTTACAAGCAGTATATAAAACTGAATCCAACCCAGCGGTATTGTTAGAAAATCCATCGTTTAACCGAAAAATACCAACGGAAGTTGTTATCGATTTAAGCGGAAGTTTGCAAAACCCACAACCCGATTTTGTGATTAATTTTCCAAATGTAAGTAGCATTTTTAAATCAGAAATCGACTATAAATTACAAGATAAAGACACGCGCCAAATGCAAGCAATGGCTTTATTAACCGGAGGAGGGTTTTTAACTCAAGAAAATGCCGCTAATGCAGTAACCGGTTCTTTTATTGAACGCGCCGGAAGCTTATTTAGCGATATTTTTTCGGGAGATGAGGAAATCGTAAAAGTTGGTTTTAATTATACGCAAGCCGACAGAAATCCGTACTTACAAACCGAAGGTAGAGTAGGTGTAACACTTTCTACTAATATTAACGAAAGAATCACTGTAAACGGTAAAGTTCGTGTTCCGGTAGGAGGTACTGAGGAGTCTACCATTATTGGTGATGTAGAAATTGCTTTACGTTTAAATGAAGACGGAACTCTTAACGCTCGTGTGTTTAATAGAGAAAATGATATTTATTATTTTGGAGAAGGAATTCGATATACGCAAGGGGTAGGAATTAGCTACCAAGTAGATTTTGATACCTTTAGAGAACTTCTTTCAAAAATCATTAAAAAAGCATCTAAAGAGGAAAAAGAATCTCAAGCTACAGACAGACTTCCAGACTCGGATTTATCGCCAGAATTTATAAAATTCATTGAATCAAGAAGAAATAAAGCAGAACAAAAAGAGCCTCCTAAAAACGAAGAGCCACTCCGTGTTCCAGAACTTGATTAATGTCATAGAATCAAAACAATTAAACCTGTATCCCTAGTGAATACAGGTTTTTTTTATTATATTAGCTAAAGATCATGAACTATAATATGGAAGAAACTAAAATTAAAAATATTGGAGTTTTAACTTCTGGAGGGGATGCTCCGGGAATGAATGCTGCTATTAGAGCTGTTGTTAGAGCTTGTGCCTATTACAATATAAAATGTACAGGTATTTACAGAGGCTATCAAGGAATGATAGAAAATGATATGATCGAGATGGGACCTCGTTCCGTTAAAAATATTGTGAATCGTGGGGGTACCATCTTAAAGTCTGCTCGCTCTAAAGAATTTATGACCCCAGAAGGTAGAGCAAAAGCGTATAAAAACCTTCAATCCCAAAATATAGATGCCCTAGTAGTAATTGGTGGAGACGGGAGCTTTAAAGGTGGATTAAAATTATACGAAGAATATAAATTACCAATTATAGGAATTCCAGGAACCATTGATAACGACATTTCTGGAACCTCTCATACTATCGGGTTTGATACGGCGTTAAATACCGTGGTCGATGCAATTGATAAAATCCGTGATACCGCTAACTCACACAACCGTTTGTTTTTTATAGAAGTTATGGGTAGAGATGCAGGACATATTGCCTTAAATGCAGGAATTGCAGCAGGAGCCGAAGAAATTTTAATTCCAGAAGAAAATATTGGATTAGAAAAGTTAGTCGAATCTTTAGAAAGAAGTAAAAATTCAGGAAAAACATCGAGCATTGTTGTCGTTGCAGAAGGAGACTCTATTGGTAAAAATGTTTTTGAACTAGGGGAATACGTGGAGAAAAACATGCCCGAGTACGATGTTCGCGTTTCTGTATTAGGTCATTTACAAAGAGGTGGCGCTCCAAGTTGTTTTGATCGTGTTTTAGCGTCGCGCCTGGGAGTTAAAGCTGTTGAGAGTTTATTAGAAGGGAAAACCAACCTTATGGTAGGTTTATTAAACGATAAAGTAGAACTTACTCCTATAGAAAAAGCGGTAAAAGGGTTAAGTGGAGTAGATCAAGAATTAATTAAAGTATCAGATATTGTATCTATATAAAACCAATTAAAA
>CAVBJB010000168.1:0-4942 GCA_963595625.1 Lachnospiraceae bacterium
GATTGACTTATAAATTGAAGAGTATTTGGTTTTTATTATACTTCTTTGTTTTATAAATACTTAATTGTCTTATCTTTGGTTACTATTTTAATTTTAATGATGACTATTTTATATTTTGCTCTTGCAATTTGTATTCTGGACCTTTATGCCTATCAATTAGTAAAATTTATAACTACAAATAAGTTCCTTAAAGTTCTGTATATTTTTATTACCCTTATTATAGCAGGTTTTATTTTATATACTATTTATAGTTTTAAACCAAAATCAGGTCAAAATTATACTACCTTAATAGCTTCTGGTTTATTTTTAACCTTTTATTTGCCAAAGGTTTGGGTGTTTGTTTTTTATTTTTTAGAGGATATTTTCAGAATTATTTTTGGTATCTTTCACATTAATAAATTTTCTATACTTAAAACGAATCCTGCAAAATTTTTTCCGAAAAGATTTAAACTTGTTCACGGAATAGCTTTACTATTTAGTCTTGTTTTCTTTGGACTTTTTGCACATGGAATTTTAGTAGGTAGATATAAATATAGAGTAATTAAACATGATATTTATTCGGAAAATCTACCGGAAAGTTTTAACGGTTTTAAAATTCTTCAGCTTTCAGATTTGCATGTTGGAAGTCTAGATAAACCAGAAAAAATTGCTGAAGCAATTAAAATGATCAACAACCAAGATTTTGATGTTTTAGTTTTTACAGGAGATTTGGTTAACAGTAAAGCGGATGAAATTGACCCTTGGTTTAATATTTTAAGTAAAATTAAAACGCCAGAATTTGGTAAATATGCTATACTTGGTAATCATGATTATGGTGATTATGTTTCTTTTAAAACTGATAAAGAAAAACAAGATAATTTTAATGCAATTAAAGCGGCGCATACCAAACTAGGTTATACTTTGTTGTTAGACAGCCACCATTACATTAAAAACAACAAAGATTCGATAGCATTAATAGGGGTTGAAAATTGGGGATATAAATTTAAACAGGCCGGAAATTTAAATAAGGCCGTTAAAGGAGTCAATACTAAAGATTTTAAAATTGTATTGTCTCATGATCCTTCTCATTTTGAACAGGTAATTTCTAAAGATGATATTTTTTATGATTTAACCTTATCAGGTCACACCCATGGTTTTCAGTTTGGGTTTGAGCTTGAAAATGGATTTCAATGGAGTCCCGTTCAGTATATATATAAATATTGGGCAGGTCTGTATCAAGAAAATAATCGATATTTATACGTAAACAGAGGATTTGGTTACCACGCATATCCTGGACGAGTGGGGATTTGGCCAGAGATAACGGTATTAACTTTAAAAAATCAAAAATAAATTAGGGAAAATAAAACGGGAAAAATATATAGCATATGTCAAAATTTGGTGAAATTATTAACGTAAGTGTACCAGTATTAATTAATTTTTATACAGAGTGGAGTGATACCTCTTCTCAAATGTTTCCAATATTACAAGAAGTTGCTGATGCACTTGGAGACAAAGTATATATCGTAAAAATTGATGCTGAAAAAAATAAAGAATTAAGCGAGGCGTTAAAAATCATAGGTTTACCTACCTTTTTAGTTTACAAACGTGGTAAACTCGTTTGGCGCGAGTCTGGTATGCAAACCACTGCCAAATTGTTAGCTGCTTTGTCCTAATCTTATAGTAAGCTAAATTCATAACCTCTTGATTTTAATATTTCGATGGTTTTAGGTAAGGTGTAATGTAAATTTTTATACGCCTTTAAACTGTCATGAAAAACAATAATTGAACCATTCTCTACATGGTCTATTACATTATTTAAACAAATCTCCTTTTGGATATTTGCATCATAATCCATGCTTAAAACATCCCACATAATTATTTTATAGCCCATCGATCTTAATATTTTACTTTGTTTAGGTTTAATTTTTCCATAAGGTGGCCTAAACAATGCACAAGGCATGGGTAAAAATTCTGCAGCTAAAGTTACATTAGCAATATATCTTTTTACAGGAGTATTCCATCCTTTTAAATGATTATACGTATGATTCCCAATTTGGTGTCCCTCTTTTATAATTCTGTTTAACACCTCCGGATGCTTTCTTGCATTATCGCCAATACAAAAAAAAGTTGCTTTTATATTATAGTTGTACAAAACATCCAAAACCCAAGGTGTAACCTCCGGAATTGGTCCATCATCAAACGTTAAATAAATTTTTTTATCCTTAGTAGGAACACTCCAAACATAATTATTAAAAATTTTTTTAATAATCCAGTGCGTCTTAACAAACCACTTATTCATATAACAAAAATACGGAATTTACACATTAGTAAATTCCGTATTTTTTTAAAAATATTTTGGGCGTTACCTGCACCTTCAGGCAGGTCGGGCTGTTCGCCGTCGCTCTAGCTTCGTTTCACTGCGCTATGAGCTCCACAAGGCTGCCATCCCTAACGCGCTGCGCCTTAAATGTAATTACAGCATTTCTCTTCTAAAACGTTCGTAATACGTGTTCCATTCATTAAAAATGGTTTTGTATTTTTCATAATACTCAGTATCATTATTCTCCTCAGCGGTTAAAATAAAAGTTCTAAAAATTTCAATCGTTTGAGAAATTTTGTAAATACTTGCATTTTGAGTTTGAGTGTTTGTTTGCTTGTAATAATTTAAAACCTCAATCTGCTTAGTTGCTAAAGCGTCTAAAGTTTTTCTCGCCTTTTCTTTTTGTCCAGTTTTATAGTATCCGTTAATAAAAGGATCTACAAAACTATAAAAACCAAATGGCTCTATCGGGAATTTCTCCATAGCTAAATCAATCACTTTTTTAGCTTTCTCTTCCTTACCTTCTTCCAATAACTTTTCAACTAAACGCGCTAAATTTGATCTATAACTTATCGATTGTCTTCTTGTTTCTGGATCATGATAAATGTTTGGATTCCCATTGTTTCCTAAATCCCAAGACATCACATTCTTGTACATTCTTTCCGTATCAATTCCTCCCATATTAAATGATCCGTTTTTACGATCAAATGGAGTTTTTACTGGAACTAATTGGTAAACCATACCATTAAGCTGTAAATAATCCTTCATCCAAATATAATCCACATCACCAAAACTTCCTCCAGTAAAATGTATTGGACGTTTCCAATCGTTATTTGCAATAATATCCAGCATCATTAAGCTGCTCTTCATTATAGCTTGATCTTTAATGTAAATTGTAATATGATCAACTATAGAATCTCTATATTTTTCACTTACTGTTCCATATTTAATCGCATTTTCTTTATTTACATTAAATCTAATACTACGTGTTGGTGCTGTACTGATAACCTGACCGTTACGTAATGTCTCTAAACTTCGAGGATCGTTACTCTTTATAAAGTCTAAATAATCCTTGGCGTCTATAGTATCCTTTTGTATTTCCTTAATTATTACATAATCTCTATTATTACCTACGTATTGATCGTGTGTAAAGGTTATAGGTACAGGATCACTTTCGTGTGCTTTAGCCTTCATTTGGTCAATATACCAATCTGTGTTTAGTAATTGTGTGTTTACAATTCTAACATCCGTACGGTAATTTTCCATTTCTTGCATGTACCATAACGGGAAAGTATCGTTGTCACCAATTGTAAATAATATGGCATTAGGCTCACACGAATCTAAGTAAGCTTTTGCCATTGCCCAAGCTGTGTTTTTGCCAGATCTATCGTGATCGTCCCAGTTTTGAGATGCCATTAATACAGGCGCTCCTAAAAATGATAATCCTAAAACCACCGGTACCGTAATACGTGGATTTAATTTTTTTCTTACTTCATCAAATAAAGCATAAACTCCAAAACCTAACCACATGGCAAATACGTAGAATGAGGGTACTACAGCGTAATCTCTTTCTCTTGGTTCAAAAGGTCTTTCATTTAAAAAGACTTTTAAGGCTAAGGATGTAAATAAAAATAAGACTAATAAAACGTAAAAACTTTTCTTATCCTTATTATAGTGAAACATAATACCTATTAATGCTAATATAAAAGGTAAAAAGAAATACGTGTTTCTCCCTTTATTTTCTAAAACATCTGTTGGTAAATTATCTTGAGATCCTAATCTTATTTCATCAATAAATTTAATACCGCTCAACCAGTTCCCATTTTCGCTGTCGTATCTACCTTGTTCATCGTTTTGTTTACCAACAAAATTCCAAAGCAAATACCTTCCGTACATATAACCAAATTGGTATTCAAACATAAATTTTATGTTGTCTATAAAACTTGGTTTTTCAATATTTATGTACTGACCGTAAGTACTAAAGAATTCTAGCATCCCATCTTCACCGATTTTGCCCATTCTGTAACCTTCTCTTACTCCAGTTACAATTTCAACAAGTTCGTCTTCTCCACTATATTCTTCTTTTATAGTAAAATCAGGTAAGCTGGTAAAATCAATATAATTTTCTGCATGATCTTTACTCCATAATCTAGGTAAAAAGCCTACATGATTTTCATTCGGATTAGATTCTGCATTTTTATAATTGTTTACAATGATGTATTTTCCTGTTTTTAAATCTCTTTCGTAGTTAGGTTTACTGTCTTTAAAAGGATTTTCAGTGTTAGATCCAGCATAAGCATCTGTATAGTAAGGACCCCAAAACGTATTTTGTTCTCCATATTGCTCACGGTTGTAATAGGCTAATAGCTCAGCCGCATCACTTGGTTTATTTTCGTTAATTACCACATTAGCGTTAGAGCGGATAGGTAACATAAGCCAAGTTGTAAATCCAATAAATAAAAATAAAAAGGATAGTACAATTGTGTTTGCTTTAGCTTTTTCAGGTGTATTTGTTTTTTTAATTAAGTAGATAAACAAACCTATTATAACTAATGCAGTAAATATGGTTCCAGAGTTAAAAGGTAATCCTAATGTATTTACCATAAATATCTCTGTTTTACCAAATAACCCTAATATAAAAGG
>CAVBJB010000169.1:0-4940 GCA_963595625.1 Lachnospiraceae bacterium
CTTAGGCGATTTACTAAATGCATATAACACGTTTAATAACATTACAATTAGTAATGCTATTTTAATCTTGGTTTTCAATAATTATATATACTTAATGATTATTCCTACAAAAACAAATATAAAAAACAATTACCAATATTCGAAAATAAATCACTTTCAATACGTTAAAAAAAAAAGCAACTTATTTAATAAATAAGTTGCTTTTTTTTTTATAATACTCTATTTACATCAAAATTTTCTAAATATTGTGCTACTCTTTGAACAAACTGTCCTCCTAGAGCTCCATCTACAACTCGATGATCGTAAGAATGTGTTAAGAACATTTTTTGACGTATTCCGATAAAATCACCTTCAGGGGTTTCAATAACCGCAGGAACTTTTCTGATGGCTCCTAAAGCTAAGATTCCTACTTGAGGTTGATTTATAATTGGAGTTCCAAATACAGACCCAAAGCTTCCAATATTGGTAACCGTAAAAGTACCACCTTGTGTATCGTCTGGTTTAAGTTTACCTTTTCTTGCACGGTTTGCTAAATCATTTACAACTTTAGCCATACCTACTAGGTTTAATTGATCTGCATTTTTAATTACCGGAACAATTAAATTACCCGTTGGTAATGCAGCAGCCATACCTAAGTTAATGTTGCGCTTTTTAATTATATAATCCCCTTCTACAGATATATTCATCATAGGGAAATCTCGTAAAGCTTTAGCAACAGCTTCCATAAAAATTGGAGTAAACGTTAGTTTTTCTCCTTCTTTTTTCTCGAATTCGTTTTTAACCTTATCTCTCCACTTAACAATATTTGTTACATCAACCTCAATAAAAGATTGTACGTGAGCTGATGTATGTAAAGACTCAACCATATGGTGCGCAATAATTTTACGCATACGGTCCATTTCTATTATCTCATCCCCACCGTTAACAGACACCGGTACCGCTTTTGCTGAAGGTGCTGGAGCAGCTACAGGATTATTTTGACTAGGAGCTACAGGAGCAGTTGTAACTGTTTGTGTTCTATTTTTAACGTAGGCTAAAATATCATCTTTAGTTACACGCCCATCTTTACCAGATCCGTTTATATTTTCTAATTCTTGCAAAGTAACATTTTCTTCTTTAGCAATATTTTTTACCAAAGGCGAAAAAAACTTTTCAGAATCTTCATATTTATTACTTACTACTTCTTTAGCAACCTCAACTTGTTGATTTACAACTTCAACAGCTTTAGCAACAGTAGTTTCTATAGGTGCAGATACCACATCACTACCTTGAGTCTCAATAATAGCAATAGTTTGACCTACTTGTACTACATCATTTGCGTTAAAAAGTATTTCAACAAGTACACCATCTACTTCAGAGGGTACCTCACTATCTACTTTATCAGTAGCTACCTCTAATACAGTTTCGTCTGTACTTACAGTATCTCCAATATTTTTTAGCCAATTCGTTATCGTTGCTTCCGCAACACTTTCACCCATTTTAGGTAGTTTCAATTCAAATTTTGCCATCTTAAAACTTTATGGTTGTGTTGTAATGTATTTATGTGTTGTTTATTGTACTTCTATGACCTCCCCTCTATCGTTACTACTGTTACTCCCAATAATAAAGTTTGAGTTTTGAGGTTTAATTTTATAAGTAATTAATTTTTTATGCTGTTTTTGCATGGTTTCTATAATCTCTTTATAAGTATAATATTCCTTATCAAAAACAACTTCGACTTTGCGCTGCGTCGATATTAATTGCGAAAATAATTTATTTTCGTCTATTTTGGTAATAGTTATTGTATTTTTTTTAAAAAAATCAGATATTTTTTGCTGCAAAACTATTTTTCCGCTTGCCACCACATATTCATCCGGAAAATATTTTTGCTTTTCCCCCTTGGGTTTTATCAAAACAAATACAAAGGTTCCTACGCGCATCATGACATCAAAAAAGCTCGAAGCTCTAAAATGCTTACGGTAAAAAAACTGCATAGCCTCTCTAAACCGTTCCATATATTGTGCGTCTTTAACCGTACTTTCGCCTTTAAAATGAATAATGGTGGTGTCTGCAAAATAATAATTATGAAGTCCTAATTGCTTAACGGTGTAAGACAAATCAATATCGTCCGAGTACATAAAGCAGCCCTCGTCAAAACCGCCAACCTTTACATACAAGCTGCGTTTTAAAAACATGTTTGCTCCTGTTAAAACATCCACTTTATACGTTCTTTTTTCGGGAATATGATTTAAGTAGTATTGATTAAAAAGTTTCCACTTCGGGAAAATCTTATAAAGTCCAAAAATTTTAGTAAACGCCACCCACGGTGTAGGAACCCCACGTTTGCTCTCGGGTAAAAACTTTCCCTTCCCGTCAATCATTTTACAACCTACAATACCAAGGTTTTTGGTCACTTTACTAAATTCTAATAATTTTTTTATAGTATCTTCAGCAATAACCGTATCGGGATTTAAGATATAAACATACTCCCCTTTGGCTTGACTTACGCCAATGTTATTGCCTTTAGGAAATCCTAAATTTTCATTATTAACAATAAGTTTTACGTCCGGAAATTTTTCTCGAACCATTTGGCAACTCTCATCTTTGGAGTTGTTGTCCACCACAATAATTTCAGCATCCAAACCTTGGATGGCTTGTTGCACACTTTGCAGACAAAGTTCTAAAAAATACCGAACGTTATAGTTTAAGATAATTACGGATACTAGCATAAAACAAATATAGCTTAGAATTTACGTTTTTAAAAATTTAGATTGTAGGAAACTTAACATTTTATTAATTGATTTTTGGGCGTTCCCCCTAGGTTTTCATAAGAGCGATTTTAAGGTTTAACCTAGGGGTCGGTGTATTCGCTAAATCTTTTGGGGCTAGGGCCCCAAAAGGATACCGCTGCTCCACCTAACGCGCTAGCGCGGTAAATTGTGTAACGTGAAAAATTTAGAGCTTAGCCCTGGGTGCAGCGGCATCCTTTAGCGAAGGTATGAGCTAAAGATATAGCGTAACACAGGTTGTAATATTGCGTGTAAACCCACGAAGTAAACGCTCCAAAAAAAAATCCTCTAGAATGTATCTAGAGGATTTATATTATTTGTCGAACTTTAATTCTTTGGCCTTATCGGGGTCTTCTTGGTCCTTTAACAAATCAAACTCGGTTCTAAAAACTTTGTCCCAAAGTGTGTTACTTACACCAAATCCTAAATGCTCGTTACGGTAATGATGCATTTGATGGTTTCGCCATAAGGGTTGTAAAAATTTAAAAGGCGGCTCTATAGCATGTATTAAATAGTGCATAGAGGCGTAAAGTAACCATCCTAATATAAAACCTGGGTAAAATGCAAAGGCATATGTACCTAATATTAAATATTGAATTCCAAATAATGCTGCCGCTATAAGTAAACTTGGTACGGGTGGCATAAACAAGCGTTGCTTGTCTTTAGGATATTCGTGGTGATTACCGTGTAAAATATAAGCAAATTTTTGTAGGCTTATATTTTCGCTGAGCATATGAAAAATCCAACGGTGAGCAATATATTCAAAAAAGGTCCAAAAAAACAAGGCAAAAAATGAGGTTAAAAACATATTTTTTAAGTCCATGTTGTGTTGGGTGTATCCGTAATAAAAGCAGTATACTAGTATAGGGACATGAATACCCCAACTTAATGCAGGATGCCCTTTGGTTAGTAACTCCAAAAAAGGATTCTCGAAAAGTCTTGCTTGACCGGTGTTTTTAACTCTTACTCGCTTCTTCATTACTTTAGTATCTTGTTAGTTAGTTGATAGTTAAAACACTAAAATAAGAAAATTATTATAAATGAAATAATATTTTATTACCATTTAATAATGGCGCTAGCCCAAGTAAATCCAGATCCAAATGCTGCAAGTACTACGGTATCACCTTCTTTAATTCGACCTTCCTCCCAAGCTTCTGTTAATGCAATTGGAATTGAGGCTGCTGTTGTATTACCATATTTTTGAATGTTATTAAACACTTTTGAGTCTGGTAATTTAAATTTTTGTTGAATAAATTGAGATATACGTAAATTAGCTTGGTGCGGTACCAACATATCGATATCCTCTACTGATAATCCGTTAGCTTGTAATCCTTCGTTAATTACTTCAGAGAAACGAACTACCGCGTGTTTAAATACAAATTGCCCGTTCATGTGTGGGTAATATGATGTATCCTCTGGATCATTTTCAGCCACAATTTCATTAACCCAACGTGTTCCCATACCTGGGGCTAATAAAGCAAGCTCCTCTGCATGTTCTCCTTGCGAGTGTAAGTGTGTAGATAAGATTCCAGTTGTGGTATCCTCGGTTCTAGAAAGTACAGCTGCTCCTGCACCGTCACCAAAAATTACAGAAACACCACGTCCACGCGTAGTCATATCTAATCCGCGTGAGTGAATTTCTGATCCAATTACTAAAACATTTTTATACATTCCTGTTTTAATAAATTGGTCTGCTACAGATAGCGAGTAAATAAACCCTGAACATTGGTTACGTACATCTAAAGCTCCTACGGTTCTTAAACCTAACTCTTTTTGTACTAAAACTCCAGGTCCAGGAAAATAAAAGTCTGGTGATAAAGTTGCAAATACCACAAAATCAATATCTTCTTTTGCAATACCTGCTCTTTCAATAGCTATTTTGGCTGCTTTAACGCCCATTGAGGTAGTAGTGTCCTCTCCTGTTACTATATGTCTTCTTTCTTTAATTCCAGTTCTTTCTTGGATCCACTCGTCGTTGGTATCCATTAATTTAGACAGGTCATCGTTAGTTACTACATTATCAGGAACATAGTAGCCTAAACCTGTAATTTTTGAGTGGTACATAAATTTATCAGATTTATAATTTAATAAAACAAATTTACTAAACTTTCATGATTTATTTAATATTAAGGCAATTTTTTATCAAATTGTAGTTTTTTATCAATAAAAACA
>CAVBJB010000170.1:0-4922 GCA_963595625.1 Lachnospiraceae bacterium
GAATTACTAAAACGCAATTGCGAATAGAAAAGCCAGAGTTAGAAAAAATTGTTACTGGTTACACGCGCGAATCTGGAGTAAGAGGTTTAGACAAAAAAATCGCTAGTGTTGTTAGAAACGTAGCAAAATCAATTGTTTTAAAAGAAGAATATAACCGTATTTTAACTTCGGATGATATTGTTAAAATACTAGGGACACCTAAATTGGAACAAGATTTATACGAAAATAACGATGTTGCGGGTGTAGTCACTGGTTTAGCTTGGACAAGTGTGGGTGGAGATATTTTATTCATAGAATCTATTGCCTCAAAAGGAAAAGGTACCCTTTCAATTACGGGTAATTTAGGGACAGTAATGAAAGAGTCTGCAACAATTGCATTAGAATACATAAAAGCACACGCTGAAGATTTAGGCATAAATCATGAAATTTTTGATAAGTACAATGTGCATATTCACGTACCAGAAGGAGCAACTCCAAAAGACGGTCCTAGTGCGGGTATTACCATGTTAACTTCATTAGTTTCTACATTTACACAAAAACGTGTAAAAACTAATCTTGCAATGACAGGAGAAATTACGCTTAGAGGCAAAGTGTTACCTGTTGGCGGAATAAAAGAAAAAATCCTAGCTGCAAAACGTTCAGGAATTAAAGAAATTATTTTATGTGCAGATAATAAAAAGGATATTGATGAAATTAAATCAGATTATTTAGAAGGTTTAACGTTCTATTATGTTACAAAAATGGAAGAAGTTATTAAAATTGCTATTACTGATGAATTGGTTTCTAATCCTAAAAAATTTCTGTAATAAAACAATCAATTAACATTATAAAAGAAGTTTCAAAAATTATTTGAAACTTCTTTTTTTTTTATAAATTGTCAAGATTAAAATTTTTATCTTCGCGGACGCTACTAACCAATCCTACTATATGGTGAAAAAATATGTAAGTATATTTTTGTTTTCACTTATTTCTCCAAATGTATTTGGACAAATAGGAGGTAAGCATACTTATCAATTTTTAAACTTAATGACCTCCCCAAGGCTAGCCGCCTTAGGCGGAAAAACTGTTACCATATGGGATCAAGACGTAAATCAGGCGCTTTACAATCCAGCAACGATTAATGAGGAAATGGACAACCATTTATCCGTAAACTACGGAAATTATTATGGAGAAGTAAAATATGGTACGGCAGCTTATGCATACACTTGGGATAAACACGTACAAACACTACATGTTGGTGTTAATTATGTTAATTACGGAGATTTTGATGGGTATGATGAATTAGGTAACAAAACCAATAGTTTTACAGGTTCAGAAACGGCTTTATCCTTTGGTTATGCTTACAATATTCCGTGGACAAGTATTTATCTAGGGGCAAATGCTAAGTTTATTACTTCTTCTCTGGAAAGTTATCATTCCTTTGGAGTTGCTGCAGACGTTGGTGCAATTTATATTGATGAAAAAAATGATATAAATATTGCTTTAGTAGTGCGCAATTTTGGTACACAAATTACCACTTACGCTGGTGTTAATGAAAGTCTACCACTTGAGGTAATTTTAGGAATATCTCAAGAGTTAGAACACCTACCTTTGCGTTGGCACATAACTTTAGAGAATTTACAGAATTGGAATTTAGCTTTTAGTAATCCTAATAGGAGTGAAGCGCAAATTGAAGGTGCAGCAAAAACCGAAAAAGTAACTCTGTTTAGTGAGGCTTTAAGACATGTTATCCTAGGTGCAGAATTGTTTCCTAAAAAAGGTTTTAATATAAGAGTTGGTTATAATTTTAGGCGTGGTGAAGAGATGAAAATTGTAGATCAACGAAATTTTTCTGGTCTCTCAGCAGGATTTGGTATCCGCTTTAATAAATTAAAATTTGATTATTCCTACTCAAAATTTACAGTCGGAGCTAATACTAGTTTGTTTGGTTTAACTCTTAATTTACAATAAAATAAAAATAAATTGAAAAAAATTACAATTGCATTAGATGGATATTCCTCTACAGGTAAAAGTACTTTGGCTAAACAAATTGCCAAAGAACTTGGATACATTTATGTAGATACTGGAGCAATGTATCGTGCAGTAACCCTTTACGCCATGAATAACAATTGGGTAAATGACCAAGTGTTTGAGGTGGAAAAATTAATTAACGCATTACCACAAATACATATTAAATTTATCTTTAATCCAGATCTTGGGTTTGCGGAGGTATATTTAAATAATGTAAATGTAGAGCAACAAATTAGATCGCTTGAGGTTTCTCAACAAGTAAGTAAAATTGCAGCTGTATCTCAAGTACGTGCAAAACTGGTAGAACAACAACAAATTATGGGTAAAGATAAAGCCGTGGTTATGGACGGTAGAGATATCGGTACCGTTGTTTTTCCGGATGCAGAACTTAAATTATTTATGACTGCTGATGCTCAAACTCGTGCACAACGTAGGTTTGATGAATTGACAGCTAAAGGAGATAGCGTAAATTTTGAGGATGTCTTAAAAAATGTGGTAGAACGTGATTTAATAGATTCTACTCGTGAAGATTCTCCATTAGTTATGGCACAAGATGCAATAGAAATTGATAATTCTAATTTAACGAAACAAGAACAATACACTTTAGTTATGGATTTAATTCATAACCTTATAAACTAATATGTAAAGCAAAATATATGTTGTAACTTTGTTGCTTCATATATTTTGCTTTTTATTTATAACACTAATTTAAAATTTAAATAAACTACAGTCATGAGCATTAAAATTCGTCTCATCATAATGAATTTTCTTCAATTTTTTGTTTGGGGAGCTTGGTTAATAACTATTGCCAATTATTGGTTTGGTACTAAACATTGGAGCGGTGCTGAATTTGGAGCAATATTTGCAACCATGGGATTTGCGTCTCTTTTTATGCCTACTATAACAGGTATAATTGCAGACAGATGGGTTAATGCAGAAAAATTACACAGTGTATTACATATACTTTACGCAGGAGTACTATTTTACTTAACAACTGTAAACGATCCTACTCAATTTTTTTGGATTATGTTTTTGGCCATGTGTTTTTATATGCCAACCATTGCATTAAATAATTCAATCTCTTATACGGTTCTTAAAAATTCTGGTCATGATGTAGTTAAAGATTTCCCTCCCATCCGTGTTTTTGGTACTGTAGGATTTATTGCAGCCATGTGGATTACAAATTTAACAAATAGTAAAGCCACAGAAAATCAATTTTATATAGCAGGGGTAGCAGCTGTAATTTTGGCCATTTTTGCCATGTTCGCGATGCCAAAATGTAAACCACAACATCTTATTAATAAAGAAGCTTCATTAGTTGAGCAGTTTGGTTTAGAGGCTTTTAAACTTTTCGGAAATTATAAAATGGCGCTTTTCTTTATCTTCTCAATGTTTTTAGGAGGTGCCTTACAGTTAACAAATGCGTATGGAGATGTGTATTTAGATGAATTTAAACACTTTCCAAAATATGCAGATTCATTTGTTACTAAATATTCTACCATAATCATGTCAATTTCTCAGGTGTCTGAGACCTTATTTATATTAGCGATCCCATTTTTCTTAAAACGATTCGGTATTAAAAAGGTAATGATTATATCCATGTTAGCTTGGGTACTCCGTTTTGCTTTATTAGGTTTTGGAGATCCAGGTATTGGTTTATGGATGATTATCTTATCATGTATTGTATACGGTATGGCATTTGATTTCTTCAATATTTCAGGATCACTATTCGTAGAAACCTCTACCGATTCTAAGATTAGATCATCAGCTCAAGGTTTATTTATGATGATGACAAATGGTTTTGGAGCTGTATTTGGAAGTTTGACTTCGGGTTGGTTAATTGATAAATTTTTTACTAAATCATTTACTAATACGGCAGATTTAGCTACGTATTTAGATACGGAACCACATAATGAAACCCTGTTGAATTTTGTTTCAGAGCAAAAACTTTCAGTTGATGCTTTAGGTAACATTTCAGACGCTATACTAGTTAAAGATTGGACTAATATTTGGCTAACTTTTGCAGCATACGCTTTGGTAATCGCTATTTTATTTACAATCTTTTTCAAACATGAGCACGATGTAAATAGTAATGATTTCGAGGATATTGGACATTAATATAAAAAGCAAGGAGAAATCCTTGCTTTTTTTGTTAATTTATTGTAAGTTTAATTTGCAATCAAATTACATAACAAATGAACAACCAAAACGAAAAAAACAATTTTGATGATTTAATTCCTCCAGACAATTATTTGGTTTGGGCTATTCTCTCTACCTTATTATGCTGTATGCCATTAGGAATTGTGTCAATAGTTAAATCAGCGAGTGTTAACACTCTATGGGCACAAGGAAAATATGACGAAGCCCGTATAGCTTCTGATCAAGCCTTTAAATTTGCTAAATATTCTGCAATCTCTGCCTTTGTAATTGTTGTTGTATATTTTATATTTATATTATTTGCAGGTGTAGGTAGTGTTTTAATGAGTCAATAAATTATATTTGTAGTATTCGTGACTACTAACACAATACTAAAAATGACAAAACCTATAAGAATATTTTTAAAATTAAGCTTCCTTATAACTATAAGCGGAGCTTTTTTTTATATCTATTTTAATTTTAATCCAGTAGTAGGAAATATTCCCTTTCCTAAATGTCCTAGTTATACTTTTTTAAATCTTAATTGTGCAGGTTGCGGAAGTCAAAGAGCTGTGCATGCGCTATTACATTTAAATATTACAAAAGCCTTTTCATACAATCCGCTTTTTGTACTTTCTCTTCCCTTATTAGTTTATATTTTCGGAACAATTTTGTATAATTTTATATTCGAAAAAAACATTAGAATTAAAATTCTATACAGCACAACTTTTGCAAACGCATTAATTTATATAGTAATTATATATACTATCCTAAGA
>CAVBJB010000171.1:0-4916 GCA_963595625.1 Lachnospiraceae bacterium
TAAGCTGAGAATAAACAGAATGGAACTTCTCTGATGTCATTTCTTTATAATTTTTAGGTTCTAGGAAAACAGACTGATTAACGGTTTGGTTTAATTCTAGTTTTGTTAAAACTATACTCCCTTGAGTATCTAAATCAATCTGAAAAATTAAGCCAGGTAATCCAGCAAATACATTAGGTCCGAATTTTGAGTTTATCTCGGGGCAGTACCAAGCCGTATAATGTTTTTTAGCATATTTAATATCCTTATTTACATCAAAATAAGCTTCCTCTTTTACTAATGTTGATTTAAAACAGGTGTAGTTATTTATGATTTTTTTTTATTTATGAAATTGCCATTTGTCCTATACCTTGTTATTTATAACAACATTTTCATAAGGAGATTCAATAAACTGTTTGATTTTTAATGGATTTATGCTAGTAAATACATTGTTTCAAAGTTTATACTTTAATGAATTATTTTTACTATCCTTAGTGAGTTTGTATACAGAAACTTGTTTAGTAAAAATTAATTCTGCCGAAGCTTCTGATACATTTTTATCTCCGTTAACTTGATTTTGGGCTTCAACAAATTTATATATGGCTTTGTGAGCTTTAAGTGTTGTTTGACCAAAAATACAGCCTGATAACAAGATAGAAATTAGTAGAAAGATTTTTTTCATAATTTATAAGAAATATAGTATCTTAATTAAACTAATTTTAAAAAATTATGAATCAATATTACTTAAAATTGTTAAGGGAAAATTATTATTTATGTTAATTTTAACATAAACATTTACCGTTAGATAGTAATAAATATTTTAAAAGGATATAATACTATTTAAGTGAAGATGTAAAATTACTTTGCGTTAGCGGTTGGAGCGGCATCCTTTTATTGGTGGCTGAGGTACTCGAAGCCATAAAATAAAAGATACAGCGGAAGACGCGACCTGTAAAAAACGACGGTAGGAGTTTTTGTGCAGGGAACGCTCTGAATATTATAAAAGAAGTAGATGTTTGCCTATTTATTTAAAGAAGGATAAGAATTAAAACGCTACAGATGGATACTACTAAGCTGTAGATTAAACAATTTTCTTGTCTGGGTTTACTGATTAATATTTTATATATTAAATAAAGTGCGTAAACTAATAAACCTATTATTACAGGTTGCTTAAAGAAATTATTAAAAATTTGTAATAGGGCAGAATTTGGCTTAAAAAATGAAAGTTGTAAACATATTATGGAAAGGAGTAGGGACAAAGCGCTAAGGCTGAATCTGTAAAGTTTAGTCATGATTTAATACGTAAATTCTATCAACCAAATGTAATTATTAGTCCTATACTTGTTATAATTTTATCTTTAAACGGACAAAATAATCGTTAAAATGAAAAAGCCGATGCATGGCATCGGCTTTATTTATATGTGTTAGTTGAATTACATTTTTTGTAACCAATTACGCATTGATACTTCGTTGTTAATGATATTTCTTAACTCGGAAATGGCTACACGTTGTTGCTCCATAGTGTCACGGTGACGGATGGTAACGGTTTTATCTTCTAGCGTTTGGTGATCTACCGTGATACAGAATGGTGTTCCTAAAGCATCTTGACGACGGTAACGACGACCTACAGTGTCTTTTTCGTCGTAAGCTACGTTGAAATCCCATTTCAAATCATCCATAATTTCGCGCGCTACTTCTGGTAATCCATCTTTTTTAACTAATGGTAATACGGCCGCTTTTGTAGGTGCAAGTACAGATGGTAAACGTAATACGGTACGAGTTGATCCGTCCTCTAGAGTTTCTTCTTGTAAAGAGTTAGAGAATACGGCTAAGAACATACGATCTAAACCAACTGAAGTTTCAACCACGTATGGTACGTATGATGAGTTTGTATCGTTATCAAAGAATTGTAATTTTTTCCCTGAATATTGTTCGTGTGCTTTTAAATCGAAATCTGTACGAGAGTGAATTCCTTCTAATTCTTTAAATCCGAATGGGAAGTTAAACTCGATATCAGCAGCTGCGTTTGCGTAGTGTGCTAATTTTTCGTGGTCGTGGAAACGGTAGTTTTCTTTTCCTAATCCTAAAGATAAGTGCCAGTTTAAACGTGTTTGTTTCCAGTACTCGTAGTATTGCATTTCCTCACCTGGTTTTACAAAGAATTGCATTTCCATTTGTTCGAACTCGCGCATACGGAAGATGAACTGACGTGCTACAATTTCGTTACGGAAGGCTTTACCTGTTTGTGCAATACCAAAAGGAATCTTCATACGTCCTGTTTTTTGAACGTTTAAAAAGTTTACAAAGATACCTTGTGCAGTTTCTGGACGTAAATATAAGTCCATAGCCGTATCTGCTGATGCACCTAATTTAGTACCAAACATTAAGTTGAATTGGCGAACGTCTGTCCAGTTTTTAGAACCTGATTCTGGATCTGCAATACCTAACTCTTCGATTAAAAGTTTTACGTCTGCTAAATCCCCAGTTTCTAAACCGCGAGCCATGCGCTCTAAAATTTCTTTTTTCTTAGCTAAATACTCAACTACACGTGGGTTTGTTGTGATAAATTGTTCCTCGTCGAACGATTCACCAAAACGTGCGCGTGCTTTTTCGATTTCTTTTTGAGCTTTTTGCCAGATTTTTTCGCAGTAGTCCTCAATTAAAACGTCTGCTCTATATCTTTTTTTAGAATCTTTATTATCAATTAACGGGTCGTTAAAAGCATCTACGTGCCCTGAAGCTTTCCAAGTCGTTGGGTGCATAAAAATTGAGGCGTCAATACCTACAATGTTTTCATGCATTTGCACCATTGATTTCCACCAGTATTCACGGATGTTTTTCTTTAACTCTACTCCATTTTGAGCATAATCATAAACAGCGCTCAAACCATCGTAAATTTCGCTAGATTGGAAAATAAATCCGTACTCTTTAGCATGCGAAACTACATTCTTAAAAATATCTTCTTGTTTTGCCATAGTGCAAAAATATAAAATTGCCTTGTTATTAACGAGTTAGTTTGCTTAAATTTTAAAGAAAATGTATGGTTTTTTCTTTAAAAATCGTTTAGTAAAAATAGTATTTAATTTAGGAATAATGAAGCAAGTGTTAGAATCTATTTTAGAACTTTTTTTTCCTACGGTTTGTAACGGATGTGAGGCTGTTTTAGAGGATAATGAAACCTTACTTTGTAGCTATTGTAGGTATGAGCTTCCTGCCACGCATTTTTTATACACCCACGAGAACGAGAGTTTTAAAAAGTTTTATGGCTTGGCACCTATTACCAAAGCAGCCTCATTGCTATATTATCAAAAAGAAGGAATTGTTCAAAATTTAATACACCAACTTAAATATAGAAACCAACAAAATTTAGGAACTCTTTTAGCTCATATGTTTGAGGATGATATAAGGAAAAGCCAGTTTATACCTTTGGATAGTTGTATAATTCCTGTTCCACTACATCCTAAAAAATTAAAACAAAGAGGGTACAATCAAATTCAAACGTTTTGCGAAACATTAAGCAAGAATCATGAAACTCCACTAGAAATAAACGTATTAAAAAGAAGAATCTATAAAAACACCCAATCTAAAAAGAATTTATTGGATCGGAATTTCGATGGAAAAAGTAATGTTTTTTTTGCTGACGCAGAAGTGCTAAACTATAAAAACATCGTTTTAGTAGATGACATACTAACTACGGGATCTACATTATTACAATGTATAAAGGCATTACAAAAATATCCAAATAAAAATTTTTACATTTTGACTATCGCATTTAGTCATAGCTAATTTTAAAATAAAACATTTCTTTAAGTATAAATAAAATAGTTATTTTGTAGCATTAAAAATATAGTATATGTTAAAAATAAAATACTGGCTAATCCCTTTATTAATGTTGCCTATTATATTAACTAATTGTGCAAAAAGAGGGACCATTACCGGAGGTGCTAAAGATACTTTAGCTCCTGTAATGACCAGCAGTAGCCCTAGCAATTTTAGTAAAAACTTTAAAGGGAATTCTATAAGATTAAATTTTAATGAATATATTAAACTTAAAGATGCTAACAAACAAATTATAGTTTCTCCTCCCTTAAAAAATAATTTAGTAATCACACCTAATGGAGCAGCTAGTAAGTTTATAAACATAACTTTTAAAGATACGTTACAAGATAATACAACATACACTATTAATTTTGGACAGAGTATTGAGGATAATAACGAAGGTAATCCGTACACGGCTTTTAAATACGTTTTTTCGACAGGAGATTATATAGATTCTTTAAAGTTTAAAGGTATAGTTAACGATGCCTTATCTAGAACGGTAGATAAAAACATATCTGTAATGTTGTATCCGGTAGAAAACTTTTCCGACTCTACCATCTATAAAAAAACACCTTTGTATGTAACTAATACTTTAGAGTATGGTGCAAATTTTGAAATTGATAATATCAAAAAAGGAACTTATTATGCTATTGCTTTAAAAGATGAAAATAAAAACAATTTATACGATCCTAAAATTGACAAAATAGCTTTTTATCATAAAAAAATTACGATTCCTACGGATACATTAATAAGTTTAGATTTATTTAAGGAAGAAGCTAAGTTTGAGGTTAGAAAACCCGTTCAACAAGCTCAAAATAAATTAGCTTTTGGACTTAACATAGTTAACTATGATGGTTTTGAGGTGGAAGGTAAACTAAACAACAATCCTTTAAAAACTAGAATTACTAAGATAGGGGATAAGGACTCTATAGCGGTTTGGTTACCAATATTGGATTTTAAAGACGATACATTACATGTAACGATTAAAAATAGAGATAACGATTTTGTTCAGAAATTAAAACTTAAAAATTTTAAAACTACTGATACTTTACAAGTATCTTTAAATAAAAATTCGACTTTAGATTTTAGAGATGACTTTTTTATTAAAGTAAATACAC
>CAVBJB010000172.1:0-4915 GCA_963595625.1 Lachnospiraceae bacterium
TTTCGAAAACTTTACGCAGGGATCTGTTGAAATTAACAGAAAATACGGAGGTACAGGTCTTGGACTTGCCATTGTTAAAAGTCTAGTTCAATTATTGGGAGGATCAATAAAACTTGAAAGCCAATTAGGCGTTGGATCTACTTTTTATTTCACTATAGAACAAAAAATTTCTGAAAAGGCAGAATTAATCCCTGTAAAAGTAGAATACGATGAAAATATTTTAATAGGTAAACACGTGTTGATTGTAGAGGACAACAAAATAAATCAGATGATTACAGAAAAAATGCTGTCTAAAAAACAAATGACCTACGTAACTATAGAAAATGGAGAAGAATCTATTCGAGTGGCTAGAAAAGAATCCTTCGATTTAATATTAATGGACATCCATTTACCTGGAATAAACGGAACTATAGCAGCTCAAGAAATTAGACAATTTGATACACAAACCCCAATAATTGCATTAACTGCCATCTCTCTCAATGAAAATAGAGAGGCCTTATTGGGTTACGGCATGGACGAAGTGATTACAAAACCATTTCAGCCAGAAAAATTCTATCAAACCATTGCCATTACCCTACAAAAATCAGCTAACAGCGTGCATAGTTTGTAATTAAACTATCAAATTCTGAATTCTGATTAAATAAAAATTCGCACGCAATCGGTAAATAATACAATTGTTCCTCAGGTAATTTGTGTAGTAATCTAGCGTAATCTTTTTCTGTAGTAATAATTTTTTTACCTTTTGCTTTTTCTATAATTGTTTGCAAATCAGCATCCGTATAATTATGATGATCCGGATAAGTTAGACATAAAGTATCCTGCAATTTTAAATTTTTAAAAAAGGGTTCTGGTTTTGCAATTCCTGCCAATAAAATAAATTCCTTGTCTAGCTCTGCGGTTTTAATTTTATCTTTTTTAGAGAAGATAAACGAGTCGTAAGCTATTTTGGAAAAATAAACCGGAACGTTTGGTGCATATTTTTTAATTTTTTGTTCTATTCCAGTCTTTACATCCAAACTTAAATTATCAGGACATTTGGTAACCACAATTATATTTGCTCGCTTGGCACCCAGTCTATTTTCTCTTAAATTTCCGGCTGGCAAAACATAATCCTCAAAAAAGAAATCTCCATAAGCCGTTAACATCACATAAAAACCAGCTTTAACTTTACGGTGTTGCATAGCATCATCCAATAAAACTACATCTGTGTTTTTTAAATTTTGTTCTATATAATCAATTGCCTCTACCCTATTAGCATTAACCACAACTTTTACATCAGGAAATTTTTGGAAGAATTGAAAAGGTTCATCTCCTAAATCCAAAGCAGTGTGATTAGGTGCTGCAACAAGCATACCTTTACTTTCTCTTTTATAACCTCTAGAAACAGTTGCAATACTCAAGTTGTTTTTTTCCAACAAACGTATTAAATATTCAATTTGAGGCGATTTACCCGTACCTCCAACACTTAAATTACCAACAGCAATTATTGGGGTTTTAAATACAGAAGATTTAAAAACTCCAGTGGAATAAAAATAATTTCTAACAGTTGTAACTACGTTATAAAGTACTGAAAATGGATATAAAAGTAAACGTGCTGATTTCATTCAACGAAATTAATTAAATTTACAATCAAAAATAAATCAATCCTGATTTAAATTTAATATCGAACACAAATGATCATTAAAGAAATTATATCAGTACTAGAAGAAATGGCTCCTACAGCATACGCTGAGGATTTTGATAATGTAGGTCTTTTAGTAGGAAATCAAAACGAAATATGCACCGGTGTATTGGTTTGCCACGACGCTCTTGAGGAGGTTATTGACGAGGCAATAGCAAACAACTGTAATATGGTCGTTTGTTTTCATCCCATTTTATTTTCTGGTTTAAAAAAAATAACAGGAAAAAACTATGTAGAACGTGCGGTTTTAAAAGCCATCAAAAATGATATTGCTATTTTTGCTGTACACACAGCGTTAGACAATCATAAAGAAGGTGTTAATAAAATTATGTGTAACGCATTAGGATTAACGCAAACCAAAATTTTAATTCCTAAGGAAAAATTCATTAAAAAACTAACGACTTACACGGTTCCAAATAACGTTGACGCTGTTAAACATGCGCTTTTTTTAGCAGGGGCAGGAGCTATTGGTAATTACAGCGAATGTAGTTTTACATCTACTGGGACAGGATCTTTTAAACCAAATACCCTTGCAAACCCAACCGTTGGTAAACAAGATGTTTTAGAAGAAACTGAAGAAATTAAGATTGAAGTTATTTTTGAAAAACACTTAGAATCCAAAATAATCCAAGCCCTTTTAAAAGCACATATATACGAGGAAGTAGCTTATCAAATTGTTAGTTTAGATAATGCACATCAAGAAATTGGTTTAGGTATGATTGCGGAACTACCACAAGAAATGGAAGAAACCGAATTCTTACAATTGGTAAAAGATAAAATGGAATGTGGAGGTATTAGACATTCTGCTTTATTAGGTAAAAAAATAAAAAAAGTTGCCGTTTTAGGAGGTAGTGGAAGTTTTGCAATTAAAGCAGCAATAAGCCAAGGCGCAGATGCGTTTTTAACCGCAGATTTAAAATATCACCAATTTTACGAAGCTGAAAATAAACTGTTATTGTGTGATATTGGCCACTTTGAAAGTGAAAGATTTACAAAAAATTATATTTTTGATTATATTACGAAAAAAATACGTAATTTTGCAATTATTTTATCGCAAGAAAACACAAATCCAGTTAAGTACTTTTAAGATATGACAAACATCAAAGAACTAAGTGTAGAAGAAAAATTACGTGCACTTTACGATTTACAGCTAGTAGACTCTCGTATTGATGAAATTAGAAATGTTAGAGGGGAATTACCTCTTGAAGTTGAAGATTTAGAAGATGAAGTAGCTGGATTAAGCACTCGTTTAGAAAAACTTAAGACGGATCTAGAAAATATTAATGCTGAAATCAAAGAAAAAGATTTAGCAATTGAAGAGCATAAAGCAAATATTAAAAAATACTCTGAGCAACAAAAAACGGTTCGTAACAACAGAGAATTTAATGCTTTAGCGAAAGAGGTTGAGTTTCAAGAATTAGAAATTGAATTGGCTCAAAAACAAATCAAAGAAAGAAAAGCTAGTATTGAGCATAAAAAAGAAATTTTAGCTCAAACTGAAGAGCGTTTAAAATCTCGAGAAACTCACTTAAAACACAAAAAAGCTGAGTTAAACGACATTATGAACGAAACTGAGCGTGAAGAAAACTTTTTGACTGAACAATCAGAGAAATTCCGTGCACAGATTGAAGAGCGTTTACTATTAGCTTACGACAGAATTAGAGGTAACTTTAAAAATGGTTTAGCTGTAGTTTCTATTGAGCGTGGTGCATCTGCAGGATCTTTCTTTACAATTCCTCCACAAGTACAAATGGAGATTGCTTCTCGTAAAAAAATCATTACTGATGAGCATTCAGGACGTATTTTAGTTGACCACGTGTTAGCTGAAGAGGAAAGAGAAAAAATGGAAGAAATTTTCAAAAAATTCTAATATAAAAAAAACCGAAGTTTAAAACTTCGGTTTTTTTTGTCTTTAATTTTGCATTTCTGCTTCAGCAATATCTTCTTGGTGTTTGTCCGATATAATAGGTTCAGCATAATCTAAAATCTCTGTTGCTGCAATACCCTCTAAAACATTTTTAACTTCGTTAAAGTCAACCTCAAAAGGTACAGCCATTAAAATAATGTTTTCATTAATTTTATCCGTGTGACAGCCTTTTTCCGTTAAAGCTTCTAAATGCTTCTCAACCTCAGGAGTATTTTGCTCTTCTGGAATAATGATTTGTATTACTGAGTTACCAGAATAATTTGTTACATGATCAAAAACAAAAACTGTTTCACCGTCAATTACTTCTGTTTCTGCAACAAAAATATCTCCAGGGGCAATCATAAATCCGTGTAACGGAATACTGTAAAGCATAAATTGATTTTCCTCTTCATTTATACTTTCTGCCCAAAGTACTTCTGATACTTCTTCTCCTGTAATATTACTTTCGTATTGAAATACTACTTCTTTAAAGTTTTCTTGTTCTAACATTATTTTTCTTTTTTAGCTTGTTCCCAAAAAGCATCCATTTCTTCCAGAGTTAAATCAGTAACTGATTTATTTTGGATAAGCGCTTGTTGTTCTATGTATTTAAATCTTTTAATAAATTTTGTATTGGTACGTGCCAAAGCAGTTTCAGGATTAACACCTATAGTTCTAGCATAGTTTATTAAACTAAATAAAACGTCACCAAATTCGGCCTCCATTTGGTCTTGATCCTCGGATAAAATCTCATGTTTAAGCTCGTTAATTTCTTCTTGAACTTTATCTAACACTTGTTCTTTATCCGGAAAATCAAAGCCTACTCCAGCTACTTTTTCTTGAATACGATAGGCTTTAATTAAAGCAGGTAATGAGTTTGGAACTCCAGATAGTACTGAGGTATTACCTTCTTTAAGCTTTAATTTTTCCCAATTTGCAGAAACCTCATCCTCCGTTTCAGCTACAAAATCACCATAAATATGCGGATGTCTGTTAATTAATTTCTGCGTAATACCCTGAGCTACGTCACCTATATCAAAACTCTGAGTCTCGCTGGCAATTTTAGAGTAAAACACCAAATGCAGCAATACATCTCCAAGCTCCTTCTTAACCTCGTCCATATCTTTTTGCAAGATTGCGTCTGTTAACTCGTAAACTTCTTCTACGGTATTATTGCTTAAGGATTCAAACGTTTGTTTTTTATCCCACGGACATTTTTCTCTTAATTCGTCCATAACATCTAATAATTTATTAAACGCTTGGAGTTGTTGTTCTCTTGTATTCATATAAAAAAATAAATCCTACACAAAGGTAGGATTTATAATTGA
>CAVBJB010000173.1:0-4851 GCA_963595625.1 Lachnospiraceae bacterium
AACTACTTAATTAAATCTTTTAAATCCGCTATTGTTTGTGTAGGATTTTCAGCATTAAAAACAAAACTACCAGCTACTAAAACATCAGCTCCCGCCTCTACAAGCTGTTTTGCATTTTTGCTCGTAACACCACCATCAATTTCAATTAAAGTACTCGCGTTATTTCTAATAATAATTTCTTTTAATTGTTTTACTTTTTTATAAGTATTCTCAATAAACGATTGACCACCAAATCCAGGGTTAACGCTCATGATACAAACCAAATCAATATCGTTAATGCAATCCTCCAACAAACTAACATTAGTATGCGGATTTAAGGCAACTCCCGCTTTCATTCCTTCTACTTTTATAGCTTGTAAGGAACGGTGTAAATGAGTGCAAGCCTCGTAATGTACCGTTAAAATATCAGCGCCTAATTTTTTAAAAGTCGAAATGTATCGATCCGGATCAACAATCATTAAATGTACATCTATCGTTTTTTTAGCATGTTTAGTAATCGCTTCTAAAACTGGCATACCAAAGGATATGTTAGGTACAAAAACGCCATCCATAATATCAATATGAAACCAATCCGCTTGGCTATTATTAATCATTTCAACATCGCGTTGTAAATTGGCAAAATCCGCTGCTAAAACAGACGGTGCAATAAGTTTAGTATTCATAAGTTGTTGTGTTGTTCTTTACTACAAAGGTACATTTTTTTCCATAAAAAAACTCCGGTAATCAGCCGGAGTTCAATCATCAATCAAAAAACGAACAGTTATGATACTGTTGTTACTTGTACTAGGTATTATCCTAAATATGTTTTAAGAATTTTACTTCTAGACGTGTGTTTTAAACGTCTAATAGCTTTTTCTTTAATTTGTCTAACACGTTCACGAGTTAACTCGAATGTTTCACCAATTTCCTCTAAAGTCATTGGATGTTGGTCACCTAAACCAAAATACAAACGTACAACATCAGCCTCACGTGGAGTTAAGGTTTCTAATGCACGCTCAATCTCTGTGCGTAAAGATTCATGGATTAATTCTCTATCTGGATTTGGCGATTCTCCAGAACGTAATACGTCGTATAAATTAGAATCTTCACCTTCAACTAACGGAGCATCCATTGATAAGTGACGTCCAGAGTTTTTCATTGACTCTTTAACATCATTTACCGTCATATCTAATTCCTTAGCAATTTCCTCTGCAGATGGAGCACGCTCATTAGATTGCTCTAATAATGCATACATTTTATTGATCTTGTTAATAGATCCAATTTTATTTAAAGGTAAACGTACAATACGCGACTGCTCTGCTAACGCTTGTAAAATAGATTGACGAATCCACCATACAGCGTAAGAAATAAATTTAAATCCACGAGTTTCATCAAAACGTTGTGCTGCTTTAATTAAACCTAAGTTTCCTTCGTTAATTAAATCAGGTAATGTTAATCCTTGGTTTTGGTATTGTTTTGCTACAGATACTACGAAACGTAAGTTTGCTTTTGTTAATTTTTCAAGAGCACGTTGGTCACCAGCTTTAATGCGCTGAGCTAACTCTACTTCTTCATCGGCAGTAATTAAATCTACTTTACCAATTTCTTGAAGGTATTTATCTAAGGATGCAGTTTCACGGTTAGTAACCTGCTTCGTAATTTTAAGCTGTCTCATTATATTTTTCTCCTGTTCTTATAGATTATACTACTTATACGTAATAACTATAAAAAAAGTTACATTATTTTATAAAATATTTTTTTTAATATAAAAAAGCATCACAACTAGGTGATGCTTAATGTTTTATGATGGATTGTTATCCTTTTTTTCTGTAGCAGGTTTTTCCTCTTTTGGTTTATCTTCCTTTGGAGGACGTGGTAATAAAGCTTTTCTAGAAACTTTTGGTTTCTTAGTTTTAGGGTCTAATCCCATATACTTAACTTCAATTACATCACCTTCTTTTAATACGTCAGATACTTTTTCAATACGTTTCCAATCTAATTCAGATACGTGTAATAAAGAATCTTTACCAGGTACAAATTCTACAACAGCTCCGAAATCTAAAATCTTAGTAACTTTAACCGTATAAACATCTCCTTCTTTTGGTTGGAACGTTTGGTTTTGAATGCTTTGAATTGCTTTGTCCATACCTTCTTGGTCTGTACCTAATAATTCAATGATACCAAAGTCACCTTCTTCAGTAATAACAATTGTTGTTTTAGTATCTGCCTGTAAGGCTTGAATATTTTTACCTCCAGGCCCAATGATAGCACCAATAAAATCTTTAGGGATTTCGAATTTGATAATTTTTGGAGCTTTAGGTTTAACCGTTTTGTTAGGCTCTGCAATAGTTTCAGTAATTTTACCTAATATATGCATACGACCTTCACGTGCTTGGTTAAGTGCAGATTCTAAAATATCGTAAGCTAATCCTTCAATTTTAATATCCATTTGACAAGCTGTGATACCGTCTTTTGTACCTGTTACTTTAAAGTCCATATCACCTAAGTGATCTTCATCCCCTAAAATATCAGATAATACAGCCCAACGTCCTGTTTTTGCGTCAGAGATTAATCCCATAGCAATACCAGAAACTGGTTTAGTAATTTGGATACCTGCGTCCATTAAAGCTAATGTACCTGCACAAACTGTAGCCATAGAAGACGAACCGTTAGATTCTAAAACTTCAGATACTACACGGATTGTGTATGGACAATCAGCAGGAATCATATTTTTAAGTGCACGTTGTGCTAAGTTTCCGTGTCCTACCTCACGACGTGATGTACCTCTTAAAGGTTTAGCCTCACCTGTTGAGAATGGAGGAAAGTTATAGTGTAAGTAAAAACGCTCTTCTCCTTGTTCTGATGGTAAATCAATAACGTTTGCCTCTCTAGATGTTCCTAAAGTTACGGTAGCTAACGCTTGAGTTTCCCCACGTGTAAAGATTGATGATCCGTGTGTTGATGGTAAATAATCTACCTCAGACCAAATAGGTCTAATTTCGTTAGTTTTACGACCGTCTAATCGGATACCTTTATCTAATATTAAGTTTCTAACAGCTTCTTTTTGTACATCATGGAAATAATGAGCAATTAAGTCACCATTTTCTTCTAATTCTTCTTCTGTAAATAATGCTTTAACTTCTTCGTAAACTAAAGCAAATTTTTCACTTCTTTCGTGTTTACCACTTGCTTCAGATGCAATTTCAAAACATTTATCGTAAGAGTATTCAGTAACTTTAGCTAAGATAGCTTCGTCACTTTTCTCTGGATCGTAGGTTCTGTATTCTAAGTTTCCAACATTAGCTCTTAAGCGCTCTTGTGCTTCAACTTGTTTAATAATAGCTTCGTGAGCAAATTTAATAGCCTCCACCATTTCAGCTTCAGATATTTCTTTCATCTCACCTTCAACCATGGCTACAGAGTCTTTAGATGCACCAATCATCATATCGATGTCTGATACCGCTAATTGTTCTCTAGTTGGGTTGATAATTAATTTTCCGTCCACGCGACCAACTCTAACCTCAGAGATGTAGTTGTAGAATGGAATGTCAGATACTGCTAATGCAGCAGAAGCAGCTAATCCTGCTAATGCATCTGGCATAACATTTTCGTCGTGAGACATTAATTGAATCATTACCTGTGTTTCAGCGTGATAATCGTCCGGGAATAAAGGTCTTAAAACGCGGTCTACAAGACGCATTACTAATACTTCATTGTCACTTGGACGAGCTTCTCTTTTAAAGAAACCTCCTGGGAATCTACCTGCAGCGGCAAATTTTTCGCGATAATCTACTGTTAATGGTAAAAAGTCTACGCCTGGTGATGCTTTACGTGCTGATACTGCAGTTGCTAATAACATAGCATCTCCCATACGTACTACGACAGAACCGTCGGCTTGTTTGGCAAGTTTACCAGTTTCGATTGAGATAGTACGTCCATCTCCTAAATCGATAATTTCTTGGGTTACCTTAGGAATCATAAAAATTTAATTCTTAATTGAACAAAGGGTGTCTTAGTTGTGTTGTTGTTGTGTGTGTTGTGTGTAGTTGTATGAAACCCAATGAAAAACCAAACTTTCTGTCTAATTTAATATAATAAAAAAAGAGGCGCGCAAAAACACACCTCTTTATGAGTTGATTATTTTCTGATATTTAATTCTTTAATAATCTCACGGTATCTGTTGATATCTTTTTTCTTAAGATAATCAAGTAAACTTCTTCTTTTACCTACTAATTTCACTAATGAACGCTCAGTGTTATAATCGTGACGATTTTTCTTTAAGTGCTCAGTTAAGTGGTTAATACGGAATGTAAATAAAGCGATTTGACCTTCAGCAGATCCTGTGTTTGTTGCAGCTCCACCGTGTTTAGCGAATAAGTCTGCTTTTACTTCTTTAGATAAGTACATGCTAATATTGTTATAAATGATTATTATGTATGAATTACCGATTTGATAATTCGAATGCGAAATTAGTCTAAAATTTTAAAAATTGCAAATAATAACTACTTATTTATTAAAATAATTTCGATACTTCAGCATTTACAAATTCTAAGAATCTTTCATCTTGTTCTGTAAACGGATCGTATTCGTGAGAATCAATATCAATTTGACCTATATTTTCACCATTTACAAATAATGGAATAACAATTTCTGACTTTACAGTAATGCTACATGCAATATAATTATCTTGAGCTGAAACGTCTGGAACAACAAAATTTTGATTAGATTCTGCAACCTGACCACAAATTCCTTTACCAAATGGAATAACTGTATGATCTGTTTCTGCACCTGCATATGGTCCCAGTATTAACTCTCTTTTGTCACCATTCTTAAAGTAAAAACCAACCCAATTGTAATAAGATACATTTTCCT
>CAVBJB010000174.1:0-4829 GCA_963595625.1 Lachnospiraceae bacterium
GTATTACAGACGACTTAAAAATTCCTTACGTATTTAAAGGTTCTTTTAAAAAAGCAAACCGTTCAAGAATCGACTCTTTTACAGGTATTGGTGACGAGAAAGCATTAAAAATTTTAGAAAAAGTTTCTAAAGAATTTGGTGTTCCTACCGTTACAGACATTCACGAAAGTCACGACGCAGAACTTGCAGCTCAATACGTAGACATTCTACAAATTCCTGCATTCTTAGTACGTCAAACAGACTTAGTTGTAGCTGCTGCAAAAACAGGTAAAACTGTAAACCTTAAAAAAGGACAATTTATGAGCCCAGAAAGCATGAAACATGCCGTACAAAAAGTTCTAGATTGCCATAACCAAAACGTAATGGTAACAGATCGCGGTACTATGTTTGGATACCAAGACATGATTGTAGACTTCCGTGGAATTCCAACCATGCAAAAAACAGCAACTACAGTTTTAGACGTTACACACTCACTACAACAACCAAACCAAACCATTGGTGTTACAGGTGGGCGTCCAGACATGATCGAGACTGTTGCTAAAGCAGGTATTGCTGTAGGTGTAGACGGTATTTTTATCGAAACACACTTTGATCCAGCAAATGCAAAATCAGACGGAGCAAACATGCTACACCTAGACTATTTCGAAGATCTAATGAAAAAGTTAGTCGCTATCAGACAAACTGTAAATAAATTTTAATTAAAATCTCACAATGAAAAATAATTTAAAAGCTACAGCAATTGCTTTTTTCAGTTTACTAAGTTCCTTTACATTTGCTCAAGACGTAGTCGATAATCCAACACGTTACACAGCAAACAACAAAGGTAAATTTTATGTTTATTGGGGAGGTAACCGTGGCTATTACTCAAAATCCGACATTACCTTCCGTGGTCAAGGACAAGAGTTTACATTGCACGATGTACAAGCACACGACAAACCCAAAGGATGGCATATTGATTACGTAAACCCAACACGTATGACCATTCCGCAAACAAACCTACGTGTAGGATATTTTATCTCAGATAAATACAACGTATCCTTAGGAGTAGACCACATGAAGTATGTAATGTACCAAAACCGTGCGGTAGACATCACCGGAAGCTACCCTAATCAAGGCACCTTCAACGAGGTATTACCAAACAACCAAGTAAACCTTACTAAGGAGTTTTTAACCTTTGAGCACACAGACGGTCTTAACTACATCAACGCAGAGATCAACCGTGTAGACGATATTTCTAAACTTTTCGGAATCAATAATACAGACAAAATCCAAGTAAACACAACCTATGGTGTAGGAGCCGGAGTATTATTACCAAAAACAAACGCACAACTTTTCTCTATGGACCGTCACGACAATTTTCACGTTTCAGGTTGGGGAGCATCAGTAAAAGCGGGATTAAACGTAACATTCTTTAAACACTTCTTCATACAAGCAGAAGCTAAAGGAGGCTACATCAACATGCCAAACATCTATGTAACCAACGACAATTCTTGGAAAGCAAAGCAAGACTTTAACTTCTTCCAAGTACCACTTGTAGTAGGGGCCATTTTTAAATTATAACACAAAAGTCTCGGTAAATTTTATCGAGACTTTTTTTATTTCTAACGGCGTTACCTACACAAAAACTCCTACCGTCGTTTTCTATAGGTCGGGCTTTCCGCACTCGCTCTTTTTACTCCATTGCATTTCGCAAAAAAGGAGCTCAAACAAACGCTTCAATCCCTAACGCACCCAAAACCGTAACAAATAATGCAATAAACCACAAAAATGCATCCATTTTTTTGTAAGTTACAATAAGCTTGGTATATTAGCACAAAATCACTAAAAAATGAAGAAAACATCATTAATAATATTAGTGCTTTCGGCTAGTTTTAGTTTTGCACAACGCAATTTAACTATTGAAGAAGCTACCCTAGGAAGCCGTAATCTAAGCGTAGAAAATTTAGTTGCATTACAGTGGAGAAACAATACAAATGCAGTAACGCATCTTGACCCTACATACAGCAAATTAATTCAAAAAAATGCGGAAAATGCAGAGTTAACAACTCTTGCCACTACCTCTGATATAACCGAGGCATTAAAACAAAAACTCCCAAACGATCAATTTAATCTACGTATGTTCCCTTACACATACCAATGGGTAGCTAAGGATATTATAGCATTCGAAACTCAATCTGATAAAGAAAACTATTACATCGAATTTAATGTTTCTACAAAAAAAATAGAAAAAGCCTTACCTTACAATCCATCAGGTAAAAACGCAACATTAAACCATTCTAAAACTTTAACTGCTTGGTTAGATAAAAACAATATTAAAATTACTACAGCAGATAACATTACTAAAAACGTTACAACCGACACGGATTTAGGTATTGTAAACGGTTCAGACTACACACACCGCCAAGAATTTGGTATCGATAAAGGGATGTGGTGGAGCCCTGCTGAGGATAAACTATTATATTATCGTAAGGATGAGACTATGGTAGCTAATTATCCACTGCCACAATGGGACACGCGCGTAGCTACAATTGTAGATACAAAATACCCAATGGCTGGAGAAAAAAGTGAAGAAGTTACATTAGTAGTTTATGATTTAAAAACAGACAAAAAAGTAACTTTACAAACCGGAGAACCTAAAGAGCAATACTTAACATCTGTTACTTGGGATCCTACAGGTAAATTTGTTTTTGTTGGAGTGTTAAATCGTGGTCAAGATCATTTAAAACTTAACAAATACGATGCTCAATCAGGTAAACTATTACAAACTCTATTTGAGGAAAAGTTACCAACTTGGGTAGAGCCACAACACGGTTTAATTTTCTTACCTAACAATCCTAAACAATTTATTTACCAAACAGACGTACACGGTTTCAATCAAATGTATGTGTACAATATAGAAGGTAAACTAATCAAAAAATTAGGGCACAAAGATGTTATTGTACAAAAAACATTAGGTTTCAGTGCAGATGGTAAATCTATCTCATATATCGGGATTACAAACAACGGGTTAGACAGACAATTATTTACAGTTGATGTTACTTCTGGTAAAACAACACAACTAACAACAGTTTCAGGTTATCATAATGCAAGCCTAAGTACAGACGGAACGTATATTTTAGATCAATATTCTAACACAACTACGCCTAATAAAATTCTGATTCAAAACAGAAAAACAAAGGCAGAAACTGTATTAGTAAATTCTAAAAAACCGTTCGAGGGCGTAATTAACATGCCAAAAATCGAACTTGTAAAATTAACATCTGCAGATGGTAAAACACCTTTAAACGGACGTCTTATTTACCCAGTAAATTACGACGCTTCTAAAAAATATCCTGTAATGGTATATGTATACGGTGGTTCTCATGCACAGTTAGTTACCAATCGTTGGATGGCAGGTGCTGGGATGTTTGACATCTATATGGCACAAAAAGATTATGTAGTATTTACGGTAGATAATCGAGGAAGTGACGCTAGAGGACGTGATTTTACCCGTGTAACACATCGCAATTTGGGTGTTGCAGAAATGCAAGATCAAATGCAAGGAGTGCAATATTTAAAATCACTACCTTTTGTAGATGCAGAAAGAATTGGAGTTTACGGTTGGAGCTTTGGAGGTTTTATGACTACCTCTTTAATGCTTAACCATAATGATGTGTTCAAAGTAGGTGTTGCCGGTGGTCCGGTTATGGATTGGAAATGGTACGAGGCTATGTACGGTGAACGTTATATGGATACACCTCAAGAAAATCCAGAAGGTTATAAAAACACTTCTACCATTAATAAAGTTAAAAACCTTAAAGGTGAACTTTTAATTATACACGGAGCACAAGATCCAGTTGTGGTACAACAACACTCAATGGAATTTGTGGAAGCTTGTATTAAAGCGGGTATTCAAGTAGACTATTTCCTATATCCAACCCACGAGCATAACGTTGGTGGTAAAGATCGAGTACATTTAAATACTAAAATTGCGAAATATTTCGATACTTTCTTAAAATAAATCTAAAGGCTAACGTAAATGTTAGCCTTTTTTTATGTATCTTTTAATACTTATCTTTTATTAAAAATCGTTTATAATTAATTACACAAAATTATAAACCATCTAAAAATTATTTTATGATAGATTTAGAAATATGGAGCGACTTTATGTGCCCTTTTTGTTACATCGGTAAAAGAAAATTTGAAAACGCACTTCAGCTGTTTGAAGAAAAAGATCAAATAAACATAATTTGGAAAAGTTTTCAATTAGATCCAAATCTTCAATCGGATAAATACAGTTCTATTAATGAATATTTAGCAATTGCTAAAAAAGTTCCTTTAGAAGAAGCTGCACAAATAAATAATTACGTAAAAGGTTTAGCCGAAAAAGTGGATTTAAATTTTAATTTAGATACTATAAAAGTTGCAAATACTCTTAAAGCACATCAACTTTCTCATCTAGCTAAAAAATACAACAAACAAAACCAATTAGAGGAAGCCCTTTTTAAAGCCTACTTTATAGAAGGTAAAAACCTTGACGATATACAAACCTTACTGGAAATTGGTACAGCAAATGGCTTAGATAAACATGATATAGAAAATACGTTTACAAATAATAAATACATAAGCGACATTGCAAAAGACATAGAAGACGGACAAAAAATTGGAGTTACAGGTGTTCCTTTTTTTGTTTTTAACAATAAGTACGGAATTTCAGGAGCACAAGAAACGGATGTGTTTTTGGAAAGTCTACAAAAAGTGCTTCGCGATAGCAAAATTCAATTAGCTAAAGAAGGAGCTCAATGCGTTGCCAATGGAATTTGTAAATAAAGCAAAAACAGTTGTTTTTA
>CAVBJB010000175.1:0-4825 GCA_963595625.1 Lachnospiraceae bacterium
ACTCTTGTGTTTCTGTAATGGAAGGTAACGAGCCTGTTGTAATTGCTAATGCAGAAGGAAAAAGAACAACTCCATCAGTTATTGCTTTCGTAGAAGGTGGTGAAATTAAAGTAGGTGATCCAGCCAAACGTCAAGCAGTAACTAACCCAACTAAAACTATCGCTTCTATTAAACGTTTTATGGGAGAAAAATTCTCTGACGTTTCTAGCGAATTAGGTAATGTAGCTTACCAAGTTGTTAAAGGTGATAACGACACACCACGTGTTGATATTGACGGTCGTTTATATACTCCGCAAGAATTATCTGCGATGACGCTTCAAAAAATGAAAAAAACAGCTGAAGACTTTTTAGGTCACGCTGTTACACAAGCAGTTATTACAGTACCTGCATATTTTAACGATGCACAACGTCAGGCTACTAAAGAGGCTGGTCAAATTGCTGGTTTAGAAGTTATGCGTATTATCAATGAGCCTACAGCTGCAGCTTTAGCTTACGGTTTAGATAAATTAGGTAAAGATCAAAAAATTGCAGTATATGATTTAGGGGGAGGTACTTTTGATATCTCAATCTTAGAATTAGGTGACGGTGTATTCGAAGTATTATCTACAAACGGAGACACGCACTTAGGTGGAGATGACTTTGACCAAGTAATCATTAACTGGTTAGCTGATGACTTCAAAGCTGCTGAAGGTATTGATTTACGTCAAGATCCAATGGCTTTACAACGTTTAAAAGAAGCTGCTGAAAAAGCTAAGATCGAATTATCTGCTTCTGCTCAAACAGAAATTAATTTACCATACGTTACAGCTACTGCTACAGGACCTAAACACTTAGTAGTTACTTTAACTCGTTCTAAATTCGAGCAATTAGCTGCTGATTTAGTAAAACGTTCTATGGAGCCAGTTGCTAAAGCTTTAAAAGATGCTGGTTTAACTACATCTGATATTGACGAAGTTATCTTAGTTGGTGGTTCTACACGTATCCCAGTTATCCAAGAACAAGTAGAAAAATTCTTCGGTAAAAAACCATCTAAAGGTGTAAATCCTGATGAAGTAGTAGCTATTGGTGCTGCTATCCAAGGTGGGGTATTAACAGGAGATGTTAAAGATGTATTATTATTAGACGTTACTCCACTTTCTTTAGGTATCGAAACTATGGGTGGTGTATTCACGAAATTAATCGAAGCTAATACAACAATTCCAACTAAAAAATCACAAATTTTCTCTACAGCAGTTGACAACCAACCATCAGTAGAAATCCACGTGTTACAAGGTGAGCGTGCAATGGCTAACGATAATAAAACTATCGGTCGTTTCCACCTAGAAGGTTTACCACCAGCACAAAGAGGGGTTCCTCAAATCGAAGTAACTTTTGATATTGATGCAAACGGTATCATCAAAGTTTCGGCTACAGATAAAGGAACTGGTAAATCTCACGATATCCGTATCGAAGCTTCTTCTGGTTTAACAGCTGAGGAAATCGAAAGAATGAAAAAAGAAGCTGAGGCTAACGCTGAAGCTGATAAAAAAGCAAAAGAAACTGCTGATAAATTAAACGAAGCTGACTCAATGATTTTCCAAACAGAAAAACAATTAGGTGAGTTTGGTGATAAATTATCTGCAGGTAACAAATCTAACATCGAAGCAGCTTTAGCAGAGTTAAAATCAGCTTACGAAACTCGTAACATTGATACAATTACTCCTGCATTAGACAAAATCAACGAAGCTTGGAAAGCAGCTTCTGAAGAAATGTACAAAGCGCAAGATCAAGGAGCACAACAAGCACAACCTAACCAAGGAGGTGATGATGCAACTCAAGATGTAGAATTTGAAGAAGTAAAATAATTTACAAACTACATTATACCTTAAAACCTCGAACTTTATGTTCGGGGTTTTTCTATTTGAGGGCGTTTCAAAATAGTTCAGGCTCACGCCTTCATTTTTTGGCGGGCTATACGCACTCGCTTTTAACTCCGTTTCACTACGTTAAAGAGCTCAAACAAATGCTCCTATCCCTAACGCAAATAAAAAAAGGCACACATTTTATGTGTGCCTTTTTTATTTAAAATTGGGTTCCCAAATAATACGAGTCATAAAATCCATTTTCATATCATCCTTATGAGTTATTGGAATCCCCGTAAGTAATCCTATAGACAAATTATGCAATAAAACCACCTTCATCTGCGGGCGCATAACATATACAAACTCATTTTTATGAATCTCCATGTTATTTTCAATTCCAATAAAATGGTTGCCAGGAACCATATAATGCAAACTGGCATTTAAAGTTGCATAAGTATGTAATTTGTTAGTATTAAATTTATTTTCAAATATGGGCCCCATATACAAAAGAGTATGGAAATTATTCATTTTTTTTGCGGCAATAAATATAGGATTCATTTTCATCCCATCAAAAATAGGACCTTTACTACTTAAAGTTTTAAAACTACTTAATTCAAACTCATGTAAATATCCCACAGCTAAAGAGGTTTGATATCTTTCATTAACTAAAAAAGTATATTGCGTCGCCAGTTTAATACCTTCTATACGGTTGTTAGGTGAGGTATAAGTTGTCCCAATACCATTATTAAAACTAAACGGTATTTCTACTTCTAAACCAAGTCTATCGGCAACCGCCCATTCATATTCTATAAATCCGTTGTATTCATAATAACTCTTATGATTAGCAACCCCAAAGCCTAGATTAAATTCTGCTTCCCCTTTTCGAGCGCCTAAATCACGCATCAAGTCAATGTATAAAGGTTCAGCATGTTGTATTTTAAGAGGTAATTCTTTTTCCAGAGTTACAGGTTCTAATCCTGATAATGAATCTGCGGGATTTTGAGAAAATCCAAGATTAAAAAACATAAATAGTAAACTGCTATATATTATTTTTTTCATTTGACTTTTAATTTTAAACAAACCTAAAAATACATTTAGGAAAGATATGGGAAAAAATACCTACTTTTCTATTACTTTTGAATATTAATATTTTATATATGATAAAGGCTTTTAAACCAATAGTTTATTCTTCATCCGTGATTTTGTTTTTGGGTACAATGCCGAGTGAAAAGTCGTTACTAAAAGAAGAATATTACGGTAACCCGACAAATGCATTTTGGAAATTATTGGCCGATGTTTTTGAACAAGATCATTTTAAAACGTATCCAGAAAAAATAAATTTTATAAAAAATCATAATTTAGCGCTTTGGGACGTTCTAGCCACTTGTGAGCGTTCTGGAAGTTTGGATTCAAATATTAAAAATCCATTGGCTAATAATTTTGATGCGTTTTTTAAAACATATCCCAACATCCAATACCTATTTTTTACAAGTAAAAACGCTTATAATCTATACCGAAAATACGTTGGTAATTTTTACAATTTAAACTTCACCATTTTACCCTCCTCTAGTGGTGCCTATGCTGTTATGGGGTTTAATGATAAATTAGAACATTGGAAACTAATAAAACAAGTACATGAAAAGCTTACAAAAAAGTAATATCGAGATATTAAAACAAATACAGCAAAACAATAATAAACCTTGGTTTACAGATCATAAACCAGAAATTGATAAAGAATTTAGCGAGGTTAAAGATTTTTTTAAATCTCTTTACCAAACCATGCAAGCCTACGACCAATTAGAGCCTATTCATATACACAGGTTATACCGAGACGTCCGTTTCTCTAAAGATAAACTCCCATATAAAGAATACTTTGGCTTACATATCCCAAGACAAAAACCATTGTTACGCGGAGGCTATTTTTTGCGTATTAAACCTGGACAATGCAGAGTAGCAGGAGGTTTTTGGGGTCCAGAACCCCAGGACATAAAACGTATTAGAGAAGAAATCGCAAACGACCCTGATGAATTTAGAGCTCTATTTAACACCCCAGAATTTTTAAAACTCTACGACGGTTTAGAGAGCGAGGAATTAAAAACAGCTCCCAAAGGTTATCCAAAAGACCATCCTGCCATAGATTTATTAAGAAAAAAATCCTTTTTAATCTATAAAAACTTTACCGACGAGGAGGTTTTACAACCCGATTTTCATGACAAAGTAATCGCGTGTTTTTTAGGCTTTCGTCCCTTTTTCGATTATATGTCTGCCGTACTAACAACCAATTCAAACGGCGAAAGTTTATTTGAATAACTCAAGTAAACACACAAAACACACATAAATTAAATCAAAATTACAAATAAAGTAGATATTATAATTTACAAAATGTAATTTTGTACCCTAAACAATAGTATAATGCAATATCAAACCGTTTTTCTAGAATTTTACGAACAAGTAAAACAAAGCATCAATCAAGGCACGTTCGCTAAACTTACCTTAGCCAAAACCATGGGGGATACCGATTTAAAAAATGTTTATGTTAGACTTAACATTCTAGAAACAGGAGGATATAATTTCTCTATGTTTCATCGTTATAAAACCGAGGAAATTGAGACGTTTCATTCAATAGACGAGGCCTATGTAGTTCTAAGTTCTCACCTTAAAAACCCATTTACAAACGCCCTACTATTTACTACAGAAAAAGATTTAGTATTAAAAATCAACAAAAAAAACGTAGGAACCCTAATAGAGCAAGACCCCACTTTTAAAAACGCATCTTTGGTAATGCTAGAAATGCTCGAAAAAGGAATCGTGAAACCTTAATTTTTTAAAAATAAAGTACAAAGCAAAATCTAATTTTAGGTTTTGCTTTTTTTTTGGGGCGTTCCTAAAGTAAAACTCCTATCGTCGTTTTGCTTTAGGGCGGGCTTTACGGCCTCGCTCTTTAAAACTCCAGTTCCTTACGTTTTAAAGGAGCTCAAACAAGC
>CAVBJB010000176.1:0-4795 GCA_963595625.1 Lachnospiraceae bacterium
GTGTAGTACCTTTTAATAATAATTTAATTTCTGGCATACCTTTTAAACCAAAAACAAAACATTTATCGTCTAAAACTTCAAATTTAGCAATGTTTTCAGGCATTAAAGTTTCGAAATTTTGAATGTTTGTTAGTTTTTCAAATAAATAAGCAGTTGATTTTTCAACCGTTACTTTTGGACTTTCTAAATTCATAAAATGTATTTTAAGTTTGTTTATTTTTTTTATTTACCCCAAGAATCAGGAGCTTTAGACCATTCTTTTACAGTTTCTAAATCCGACTCTGTAATATAGTTACTTTTTACCGCTTGCTCAAGTAAAGTAGGATAATTGCTAAGCGTAAATAAAGTTACGTTTTGATTTTTGAAATTTTCTGTAGCGATATCAAAACCATAGGTAAAAATTGCCGCCATTCCTTTAACATTAGCGCCAGCCTCTACTAAAGCCTCAACCGCTTGTAATGAACTTTTACCTGTAGAAATTAAATCCTCGATAACTACAACATTTTGACCTTTATCTAAAAAACCTTCAATTTGGTTTTGTCTCCCGTGTTTTTTAGGCTCTGGTCTAACGTAAACAAAAGGTAATCCCATCTTCTCGGCAACTAAAATACCAATACCAATAGCACCCGTTGCTACCCCTGCAATAACATCTGGACGACCAAATTTTTCCTCTATGTTCTTTGCAAACTCGTCGCGAATAAAATTTCGAATTGCTGGGAATGAAAGTGTTATACGATTATCACAATAAATTGGAGATTGCCATCCTGAAGCCCATGTAAAAGGATTTTTAGGATTCAGTTTAATTGCGTTTATTTGTAAAAGCAATTCGGCCGTTTTCTGAGCGGTGTTGTTATTAAAAATCATACTACAAATGTATAAAGTTTTTATAAATGATAAACCTCTTTTACTAACAAATAAGGTGGTAAAAGAAACTGATTTCGAAATTTTTTTATTAGAAAGCGTTGATTTAGATCAATTGATTCTAAAAATTTACCAAGGCAAAGTTAAGAATCCTGTTTTATATCACCCTGATAAAACGGTATTATTAAAGTTGTTTAAATCTAAAATTCCGGTGGCAAAAGCTGCGGGTGGGTTAGTCTATAATGCTAAAGGTGAAATTTTATTTATTTTACGCCAAGGAATGTGGGACCTACCCAAGGGGCATATTGAAAAAAAAGAAGATAAAAAAGATACCGCTGTACGTGAGGTAGAAGAAGAAACAGGTGTAACTGGTTTGAAAATAGATTATAAAATAGGCAAAACCTATCATGTTTTTAAAAGAAACGGTATTTATAAATTAAAGCAAACCATTTGGTATAAAATGGATACCCAATTTACTGGAGATACTTTACCTCAAGAGGAGGAAGATATTGAAGCTGTAGCTTGGATAGGACCTGAAAAATTAGCTGATACTTTAAAAAATTCCTACGCCAACATTAGACTTTTGTTTGAGATGGCCGATAAAAAGAAGATAAAAAAAGCGAATAGTAAATAACTATTCGCTTTTTTATTTAGTTTTTAATGAATTTAGAAATATAAATACCTTTAGCTGTTTGTGCTTTAATTACAAATGTACCAACAGGTAATTGACTTACATTGATTTGTTTGCTTGCTTTATTATTTAAAATTTGTTGACCTAAAAGGTTATAAACTTCAATAGTATTTACGTCTATATCCGTTGATAATGTTAACACATCAGTTACTGGATTAGGATAAAGCTTAATTGCTTTATTTAAATTAAAATCAGTTTGGCTTAAAGTACTATTCCATGCAGCAAGTTCAAATACCCCCGAATCATACCAATATCCCGTAGCAAAAATATAAAGTTGTTCGCCCGGTATTAAATTTTGAAGTTCTAATCTAGGAAAATAATTTCCATCCGTATCATCTTCACAGGCAATCTCTGTAAGCGAATTGCAGTTTCCTCTATATACTGATAAATGTCCGTCTTCTAAAGCATAGCCTAAACTGCCGTCATGCTCAAACTGTTCTATAGTTAGAGAGGTAACATTTTGCGGCACTGTTAGTGTAAACCATACACCGTAATCACCTCCACAATAAATATAATCCCATGTATCATCGTCATAATTAATAAAACCATTGGTATTATTTCCAAAAACTCGATACTGCGTATCGGTATTACCAACAAGTAAAGGAAATGCACTACTACATTCAGCGGTTTCAGCTATACAAGTTATTTGAATTGGAATATTTACACTACACTCGGTACCTACTACAAATGTAAATTGTGACGTAGCATTTTTAGTTAAACCTGTAAAAGTATAATTCCCAGGTGCATGTATTGTATGGGTCTGATTTCCATTAGTAATAGTAAAATTAGAATGCCCATTCATTGATGATATATTAAATGTCACCGATGCATCATTCACATTAATATTAGAGCAGTTAGCGTTGATTGATGTGGTAAACACTGGGTATGCACAAGACAAAGCTGTAATGGTATAATTGATTTAATCAAAAATATCATCCTGACAAGAAAGACTTATGTCTGACACTATGTTTATCGTTATATATCCTGATAATGCTGTAAAGTTTAACCCCTGTAGGGTCCCACTGTAATTGGATAATAATTCGGTACCTGATCCATTTCCGTCAATAATAGTGATAGAATCATATCCTTCCTCAATTTCGCCGGAATTAAATTGAATAGATAAAGCATTTCCATTTGCAGATTGATAAATAGTTTGTGATTCTTCGTAATTCCCGTAACAATACGAAAAGCTTTGCGAGCCACTAATTTGTGTTTGAGACCAAGAGATAAATGTCCCAAATAAAAGCAAAAGGTAAGTAAAGTTAAATTTCATAGATTATAATTTTATAATTAACACAAATTAACAAATATATTCTACATAAAAAACTAAATTTTAATATATATCCTAAAAATATTACCCCCGATTGCAGCGGCATCCTTTTGGCTTAGGACAGCATTTAAGCTGGCTTAAGCTAAAAGATACAGCGGAAAGCGGGAAAAAGGTCCTAAAAAAAATTAAGTATTTTAGAGTTTGCTTGGGTTTACGTACCTTTGCCTAAATATTTTTTTAGAATACCTATGATTAATAAAGATACCATTGTGGCTTTGGCAACGGCACCTGGAGCGGGCGCTATTGCGGTGATTCGAGTTTCGGGGGCAGAATCGATCGAGATTGTGAACGGAATTTTTGAGTCTATTAAAGGCAAGGATTTAACCAAACAAAAGTCGCATACGCTGCATTTAGGGCATATTGTGGACGGTGCGCGTGTGTTGGACCAAGCGCTGGTTTCTGTTTTTAAGGGTTCTAATTCGTACACGGGAGAGCCAACGGTAGAGATTTCTTGTCACGGTTCTACCTTTATACAACAACAAATTATTCAGCTTTTACTACGTAAAGGGTGTCGTATGGCACAAGCTGGAGAGTTTACGCTACGCTCGTTTTTAAACGGAAAAATGGATTTATCTCAGGCTGAGGCTGTAGCCGATTTAATTGCTAGTGATAACGAGGCGGCTCACCAAATTGCGATGCAACAAATGCGAGGTGGTTTTAGTAATGAAATTGCCAAACTGCGCGAGGAACTTTTAAATTTTGCGTCTTTAATAGAGTTAGAATTAGATTTTTCTGAGGAGGATGTGGAGTTTGCAGATCGTACGGCTTTTAGAGAATTGGTAAACCGTATACAATTTGTATTACGCCGATTAATTGACTCTTTTGCGGTGGGTAACGTGATAAAAAACGGAATCCCCGTGGCTATTGTTGGGGAACCTAACGTGGGGAAATCAACACTTTTAAACGCGCTTTTAAACGAGGAACGTGCCATTGTGTCTGACATTGCCGGTACCACGCGTGACACTATTGAGGATGAGTTGGTAATTGACGGAATTGGTTTCCGCTTTATTGACACGGCCGGTATTAGAGAAACCAAAGATGTGGTGGAAAATATCGGAATCCAAAAAACCTTTGAGAAAATTGAACAAGCACAATTGGTTCTGTTTTTAGTAGACAGCAGCCGCACAGATATTGACGGATTAAAACTACAAATTGAGGAAATTAAAAATAAATATCCTTTAAAATCTTTAGTGGTTATTATCAATAAGATGGATTTATTAACGGAAACAGAAATTACAAATCTGCAATCTGCAATCTCAAATCTAATCTTGATTTCAGCTAAAAACAAAACCGGAATAGACGAGCTTAAAAACACTTTATTATCCTTAGTTAATACCGGTGCGTTACGCAACAACGATACCATTGTTACCAATACCCGCCACTACGATTCGCTTTTAAAAGCCTTAGAAGAGATCGAGAAAGTGCGCTACGGCTTAGACGGAAATTTAAGCGCGGATTTAATGGCTATCGATATTCGTCAGGCATTGTATTACTTTGGCGAAATTACCGGTCAAGTAACCAACGACGAGCTTTTAGGTAACATTTTCGCTAACTTTTGTATCGGAAAGTAACCTTAACATATATAATCAAAAACCTCTGGACATTTCCGGAGGTTTTTTTTTGCTTTTTATTTGGGCGTTCCGCTCGTACCTCGCGGCGGGTTTTTCGCTGTATCTTTTTAGCGCGCCTCGTGCCTCGGCACACCAAAAAGGATGCCGCTACACCCCCTAACGCGCTGCGCCGTAAATTACATATAAAAAATAAAATTTGGATTTTAAAATTTATTTAAGACAAATATTTATAAGATTAATTTTAATAAGCACACTCTTATATCTCTTAATAATTATTCAATAAAAATTAATTCTTGTAATAAAATTCGTTGAACGCTAAAATTAAAAATACCTCCAATTGCT
>CAVBJB010000177.1:0-4789 GCA_963595625.1 Lachnospiraceae bacterium
CTTATTAACATGCTGTTTTGTTAAAATAATATATAATGTTTATTTAATTTAAAATGGTTTACTGTTGAGATTCGATTTAACTAATTTAATTGATGCTTTTTTAATAAATGTAAGTTTTTGCGGAGCGCGTTAGCGATGGGAGCGTTTGTTTGAGCTCCTTTTAAAACGTAAGGGACTGGAGTTTTAAAAGAGCGAGTGCGGACAGCGCGGCGCGGTTTTTTGTGCGTAATGTAATGGAGCGCATAAAAAGCGAGCAACGCCCAAAATAGAGAAATAAAAAAAAGTCATTAGCGGGAACTAATGACTTTTGGTGTTATATGGGTTTACTTTTTTTCTAGTAAAACTACGTTTTCTACGTGGTGTGTTTGCGGGAACATGTCGACCGGGCGTACGCGTACTACTTTGTACATTTGGTCCATTAGGGCAAGGTCGCGCGCTTGTGTTGCAGAGTTACAACTTACGTAAACAATACGTTTTGGAGCAACTTTTAATAGCATATCAACCACATCTTTGTGCATACCGTCGCGTGGTGGATCGGTGATAATGATGTCTGGTTGTCCGTGTTGTGCAATGAACTCGTCGTTAAATACGTTTTTCATGTCACCCACAAAAAATTCGCAGTTGGTAATGTTGTTGCGTTCTGCGTTTATTTTAGCATCGGCAATAGCCTCTGGAACAGCCTCAACACCAATTACTTTTTTCGCTTTTTTAGAAACGAATTGCGCAATGGTTCCGGTTCCTGTATACAGGTCGTAAACAGTTTCCTCGCCTGTTAAACCAGCAAAATCTCTGGTAATGCTGTATAACTCGAACGCTTGTTCTGGGTTGGTTTGGTAAAAAGATTTAGCATTGATGCTGAATTTTAAACCTTCCATTTCCTCGATAATATATTCGCGGCCGTGGTAACAAATTACCTCTTGATCGTAAATGGTATCGTTAGCTTTTCCGTTGATGATGTACTGTAAAGAAGTAACATTCGGGAATTTTTCTAAAAGGAAGTTTAATAATAATTCGCGTTTTTCAACATCTTCTTTAAAGAATTGAATCACGATCATTAACTCACCCGTTCCGGCTGTACGGATCATTAACGAACGTAAAAAACCAGATTGCTCGCGAGGGTTAAAAAACTCCATGTTGTTTGCGTTAGCAAATTCGCGAACGGAATTACGGATGTCGTTAGACGGGTCTGGTTGTAAGTAACATTTGTTAATGTCTAGGATTTTGTCCCACATTTTAGGAATATGGAATCCTAGTGCATTTTCGCGTACTAAATCTTCACCAGATTTTACTTCCTCCTCTGTTAACCAACGTGCGTTAGAGAACGAGAATTCCATTTTATTACGGTAGAAAAATTGTTCTTTAGATCCTAAAATAGGCTCGAATTCTGGAAGATCAATTTTCCCGATACGTTTTAAGTTGTTATATACTTCTTGGTGTTTGTAAAACAGCTGTTTTTCATATTTCATGTTTTGCCATTTACACCCACCACAAGCACCAAAGTGCTCGCAAATTGGTTCTATCCTGTCCTCAGAGAACGAATGGAAGTTTACGGCTTTACCTTCGTAATACGCTTTACGCTTTTTAAAAGTTTGCACGTCAACCACATCCCCAGGAACCACATTAGGGATAAAAATTACTTTACCATCTGGAGCTTTAGCTACAGATACACCTTTTGCACCCGCATCTAGGACTTCTACGTTTTCGAATACGATTTTGTCAGTTTTTTTTCTCATGCTGCAAAAGTAAGAATTGTTTTTGTGTTTAAAAAATAGGTTTGTAATTTAGAATCTTTACAAAGATTTAATTTTTATGTGTTGGTTTTTATATAATTCGTATTTTTAAATACTGGATGATTTCTCTCCACATAAGCAGGAATCGTAAAATAAACAAACTCAAATTACTTATTTATGACGACACATTCACTAACCAGCACTCAAGCAATGGCTTTAGAAGACCAATATGGAGCACACAATTACCACCCGCTGCCCGTTGTTCTTGCTAAAGGTGAAGGCGTTTATGTATGGGATTTAGAAGGGAAAAAATATTACGATTTTTTATCTTCTTACTCAGCCGTTAATCAAGGGCATTGTCACCCAAAATTAGTTAAAGCTTTGGTAGACCAAGCGCAAACGTTGGCGTTAACCTCTAGAGCGTTTTATAATGATAAATTAGGTTTATACGAAGAAAAAATTACCAAACTGTTTGGTTTTGATAAGGTTTTACCGATGAACTCTGGAGCTGAGGCTGTAGAAACTGCATTAAAACTTACCAGAAAATGGGCTTATGAGGTAAAAGGAACACCAGAGAATGAGGCTGTGATTGTGGTTTGCGAAAATAATTTTCATGGGCGTACTACAACCATTATATCGTTCTCTAACGACGAGTCGGCTCGTAAAAATTACGGACCGTATACGGATGGATTTATAAAGATCCCTTACAATGATCTTGAGGCTTTGGCTGCGGTTTTAGAAAATAAAAACGTAGTAGGTTTTTTAGTGGAACCTATACAAGGTGAGGCTGGTGTTTATGTACCAACAGAAGGTTATTTAGCAAAAGCAAAGGAACTTTGTGCGGCAAATAATGTTTTATTTATTGCAGACGAGGTACAAACGGGGATTGCAAGAACGGGTAAAATGTTGGCGGTACATCATGAAAATGTACAACCCGATGTTTTAATTTTAGGTAAAGCACTATCGGGCGGTATGTATCCGGTATCTGCGGTTTTAGCGAATAATGAAATTATGAACGTGATTAAACCGGGGCAACACGGATCTACTTTTGGGGGTAACCCAATTGCTGCGGCTGTTGCTATGGCTGCTTTAGATGTTGTTTTGGATGAAAAATTGGCTGAGAATGCGGAAGCTTTAGGAGAGTTATTTCGTGAGGAGTTGAATAAATACATTGCAAATTCAAATATTTGTTCGCTTGTTAGAGGTAAAGGGTTGTTAAATGCCATTTTAATTAACGACTCGGAAACGTCTGAGACGGCTTGGAATATTTGTTTACGTTTACGCGATAAGGGTTTACTTGCAAAACCTACTCATGGTAATATTATACGTTTTGCGCCACCATTAGTGATGACTAAAGAGCAACTTTTGGATTGTGTACGTATTATAATAGAAACGTTACAGGAGTTTGAAAAATAAAAAAAGCCAGACGGATGTCTGGCTTTTTTTATGCGTTAGGGATTGTAGCGGCATCCTTTTTATTTTAAAACGTAGCTATGCGGAGTTTTAAATAAAAAGATACAGCGGAAAGCCCGACCTCACTGTAGTGAAACGGAGGTGGGGTAACGCCCTGAATATTATCTGTTTTGAATTAAATCAATAATATTTTGTGGATTAGATGTTAATTCTGGATCTGTTAAATTGTTCCATCCTAACAATGAAATAATAAAAATCATGTAAATTAGGAAAAGGATGTTGATTATTAAGGTGATCCATGCAATTACTTTTGCGGCTTTGTAAGTAGAAAGATTGCTAGGAAATGGGTTGATAGCTAAAAGCGGTTTGTCTTTAGATAAAAGATACAAAGCGATTCCGGAAAGAACCCCACCAAAACCATAAAAACAGCATACAAAAAAGGATGCGATTGAAAGGATTAAGGCAATTGTTGCGTTTGGTAATTTTGTTGGTTGTTGATCTGAAAATAGGTTGTCTTGTAACATTTTTTAGGTTGTTAAATTTTTGATTAGTTATTGTAAAAGTAGTATTTTTTTTATGAAAATTTAGCTTAATATTTTAGTTTTGTAAAATGAAGAAAATATTTTTACCTGTATTGTTTGTTTTGATGATATGGGCTTTAATAGACCAAGTCTCTGATAATAAATATATAATTGTACAAGTTATAGTTGTGCTTTTGTTTTTTTATGCGATGATGAAGTTAATGGCTAAAACCCCAGATAATAAGAAATAGTGATGGAGAAAGAGTTTAAAAAAGGAGATAAAGTTTCTGTTCTTGATGATAACCTTACGGGATATGTAACGGGATTTAAAAAGGATTTGATTGTGGTTGATGTGGATGATTTTCCGATGGAATATTATGCGCATGAATTGATTTTATTGGCAGATGAGCCTACTCGATTTTTTTCGGAAAAATCTGTGGATGAGGTTTTGGCTGAGAAAGAGGAGCCTAAACGCAGAAATGTTGTTAAGGATAAGGCTAGTAAAAAGGAACAGTTCTCGATCTCTTACGATTTGCATATTGAGAAGTTGGTTAAAAATTTTTCGAGAATGACCAATCATGAAATTTTAACGATACAATTAGATACGGCTCGTTACCATTTAGAACATGCAATTAAAAACCGTATTCCGAGGATTGTTTTGATTCATGGAGTAGGGGAAGGTGTATTAAAAACGGAATTGGATTTTATGTTGAGCCGTTATAATAATGTTACTTTTGAGGATGCAAATTATCAGAAATACGGTATTGGAGCTACTCAGGTTTATATTAAGCAAAATGTATAAAAAAAGGACTGAATTTATTCAGTCCTTTTTTTTATTATAATTGTTCGATTAAAACAAAGCTATTTGAGTGATCTAAGTTAGTAGCGTTGGTATATATTATATTATTTATTTAAATGGTACGTTTTTAATATTAAGTGAAATTTATAATTTACAGCAATTAGAATTTGTATATTTACTTTAAATAAGATTACTATGAAAAAACATATAATTGCAGCAAGTATTTTAGTTACGAGTTTTGTAACTGTTTCTTGTAAAGATGATGTAAAAGTTGTTCCTGTAGATGCACCAATTGATACTGTAAAGACAGAAGTTGTGGATACGGT
>CAVBJB010000178.1:0-4664 GCA_963595625.1 Lachnospiraceae bacterium
AAATTGTAGATATTTTTTTATAAATTGGATTTCGCAAACAAACACAAAACACATAATTTAATATGAAACAAATGTTTAAAGACGTTACTAATCTGCTTCGCAACAGACAGTACACGGACTTAAAAAATTACACCCTTACAAAGCCCGAAAAGATGAACTGGGTAGTGGATGTTTTTGAAGGTTTACACGTAGAAAACAATCCAAATAAAACGGCTTTATTATGGACAGATGGCGAAAATACAGTTGAATATTCATATTTAGCGTTAAGCCAATGGACCAATCAACTATTAAACTTTTTAAGAAATAAAGGCGTACAACAAGGGGATATTTTATTAACCCAAATGATGCTACAACCTATTACATGGGTTTCTATTTTAGCAAATATTAAAGGAGGATATCAAATGATCCCAGCAGCATCGATTTTGGGAACCAATGATATGGTTTACAGATTCGAGAAAACCTTTCCTAAAGTTGTTTTTGCTGATCAAGAAAATGCTTTTAAAACAGATGAAGCTGAGAAAATTTTAGGCAAACAAATTCCTGTAAAAATTATTGCAGAAGGAACACGCGAGGGATGGTATTCTTTAGAAGATATTGAAAAAGAAAACAACCAAGCGCATGGAGTAGATAACAATCCTACGGATACCCTTTTTATGTTCTTTACTTCAGGAACTACGGGCTTACCTAAAATTGTATGTCATACGCATTTAAGCTTAACTATTGGGCACTTAACAACGACTTCTTGGATTGGATTGACTGAAGATGATATTCATTACAACATATCTCAACCAGGATGGGCTAAATTTGCTTGGAGTAGCTTTTTTGCACCTTGGAATATGGGAGCAACAATTTTTGCATATCATACTTTAAATAGATTTGATGCTAAAACAACTTTAGGTTTAATTGCTAAGCATAAAATTACTACACTTTGTGCGCCACCTACAGTATTAAGATTATTTATTCAAGAAGATTTAAAAGCTTTTGATTTTTCTTTAAAAGAATGCGTAGCTGCTGGAGAACCTCTTAACCCTGAAGTTATTGAAGAGTGGAAAGCGGGAACAGGAATTACAATTCGCGACGGTTTTGGTCAAACAGAATCTACTTGTATTGTTGGAAATTTACCGGGAGATAAAATTAAGTTTGGTTCTATGGGTAAACCGTTATTTTTGTACAACGTAGTTATTGCAGACGATGAGGGGAATATCCAAGAAGATAATGAAGAAGGAAACATTTGTATAAAAATGGTACAAGGAGAATGTATAAACGGAATCTTTAAAGGATATTTATTTGATAAAGAAAGAGAAAAACAAGCCTTTAAACACGGATTATATTATACAGGAGATAAAGCATATCGCGACTCAGAAGGTTACATTTGGTTTATTGGTAGAGATGATGATGTTATAAAAGCATCTGACTACCGTATAGGTCCTTTCGAGGTTGAGTCTGTACTTTTAGAGCACGAATGTGTTTTAGAATCTGCCGTTGTAGGTAGTCCGCATCCGGTTAAAGGTTTTGAGGTTAAAGCTTTTGTAGTGATTGCACCTTCTTGTCAACCCGATGAGGAATTAGCAAACCAATTATTTGCATATTCTAGAGAGCAATTAGCTCCTTATAAAATGCCTAGGATTATTGAGTTTGTTACGGATTTACCTAAAACAATTTCAGGAAAAATTAGACGTGTTGAATTACGTGCTCAAGAAGCTGAGAATAAAGCAAAAGGAGTAACTTCTGATAAAGAATTCTTCTACAAAAAATAAATTTAGAAAGGCGAGAATATTCTCGCCTTTTATTATATTTAAAAAAAAATACTCATGAAGAAATTTTTAATAGCAGCTACTACTCTATTTTTAAATTTTACTACACAAGCTCAAGAAATTGCCCTTTTAAAATACAACGGCGGTGGCGATTGGTATGCAAATCCAACGGCATTACCTAACTTGGTTCAGTTTTGTAACGCTACAATTAAAACTACACTTAACACAAAAATCCCAACAGTCGAAGTCGGAAATTCTAACATAAACTCCTATCCATTTCTACACATGACCGGACACGGAAACGTTGAATTTACTGCTCAAGAAATTCAGAATCTACGCAATTATTTAACCAACGGCGGCTTTCTACATATTGACGATAATTACGGAATGGATGCTTACATTCGTAGAGAAATTAAAAAACTATTTCCTAACCAACCCTTGGTAGAATTAGGAAAAAATCACCCTATATTTTCGGCTCCTTTTAAATTTGAACAAGGATTGCCCAAAATACATGAGCACGACAACAAAGCTCCTCAAGCTTTTGCTATAATAATTGATAATAGAATCGTACTTTTGTACACACATGAAACCGATTTAGGAGACGGATGGGAAAATCCTGAAGTCCATAACAATCCGGATCATGTTAGAAAAAAAGCGCTCCAAATGGGTGCTAATATTATTAATTACGCTTTTACAAATTAAAATGGCCATACAGTTAACACACGAGCAAACCAACTTTAATACAAGAACCTTCCCAATTACTATAATTGCTGATCATATTTATTTTCAGGAAAACATAGGTTCTTTATTTAGAATTGCTGAAGCTTACGGTGTTGAAAAAATAATACTTTTAGGTAAAAATATTCCGTTTGTGGATCGTAAAATCAATAAAACTTCGCGCAGCACACATAAAATTGTACCGTATCAAATTATAGAAGATACGCAAGAGGTTATAACTTATTTACAAACCAACGATGCACATACACTGGCGCTAGAAATTACGGATGATAGTGTAGCTTTACCTAATTTACAAATACCAAGTAAACCTATTAATTTAATTATTGGTAGTGAGATTTACGGTATTCAACAAGAGCTGATTGCCTTAGCAAATCAAAAAGTACATATCGAGATGTTTGGAACTAACAGCAGCATGAATGTTATACAAGCAACCGCTATTTCTTTATATCAAATTACTAATTTATTACGCTAATTATGGAGTTTCCGATTGCTGAAATTCTGGATCCAAAAATTCAAGAATTCATACATAAAAATCAAGAGGAAAATATTACAAAGCTAGCTCTTAAAAAAAATCCGTTTCCAGAATTAGATTGGCAAATTATAATCAATCAAATTGCGGCAAAACAAAAGTGTAAAGTTAAATTACCGCTTTGGTTTACAACTGATAAAATTGTTTTTCCATCAAAACTATCTATAGAGCAAACATCCTCAGAGGTAACGGCTAAATATAAGGCTGGATTAATTTCGGGAGAAAATCTAATAGACCTTACCGGCGGATTTGGTGTAGACGATTATTATTTTGCTCAAAATTTTAAGGAAGTTGTTCATTGTGAATTAAACGAAGAACTTTCTAAAGTAGTAGCGCATAATTTTAAGGTTTTAAATCAAGAAAACATACGTTGTATTGCAGGCGATTCTACAGAAACGCTTAAAAATCTTTCAAAAAAATTTGATTGGATTTATGTAGATCCTTCCAGACGAAATGATGCAAAAGGTAAAGTTTTCCAATTAAAAGATTGCTTGCCTAATGTGCCCGAATTATTAGATTTTTATTTTAATTTTAGTAATTCTATTTTAATAAAAAATTCGCCTATTTTAGATATCTCATTAGCTATTTCCGAATTAAATTTTGTAAAAAAAATATACATTATAGCTCTAGAAAATGAGGTTAAGGAACTTTTAATAGAAATTGAAAAGGATTTTAAAGGAGCTATTAAAGTACAAACCACTAACATCACTAAAAATACGCTTGAAATTTTTGAAGATGATTTGGAAGATGCGCAACAGGTAACCTACAGCGAGCCACTAACCTATTTGTATGAACCTAACAGCGCCATCATGAAGTCTGGATTGTTTAACAGTGTGGCAAATGCTTACGGAGTAAAAAAATTACATCCACATTCACATCTTTACACATCAAATACTTTAGTAGAGAATTTTCCGGGTCGAAAATTTTTAATAAAAGAGAATCTAGAATTTAATAAACAAAACATACATTCGGTTTTAAAAGGTCAAAAAATGAATCTTACTACTCGTAATTTCCCAATTACAGTTGAAGATTTAAGAAAAAAACATAAAATTTTAGACGGTGGGCAAATCTACACGTTTGCAACCACAACACAATCTAATCAAAAAGTAATTTTAATTTGCGATAAACTATAAAATGAAAAAAATATTTGCTTTTGTACTAGCCGTATGGCCTCTATTAACTTTTGCTCAAGAAAAAGTAAAAGAAGGTGAAATTGATTTTGAAGTTAAAAATGACTCTGTTAACGTAAAAAAAACAAAGGAATATTTAATGGAGGAACGCCATTTTGGGAACCGTAAAGAGGTTTTAAACTTTTCTTTAGTTAACGATAACGGAACATTATTTTTATATTTCCAATTGGTTGAGGCAAATTCAGAATTAATTCCAGTAAAATGCTTTGACCCAAAGTCTAAAATTTACATTCAATTACAAAATGGTAAAATTGTTACCTTAGTATCTACTACAGATACGTGCAGCCAATTGGTAATGAATCCAGAAAACAACCAATATACACGAGTTTTAAGTCAATACTTTTTATTTGGAAAAACAAACTTTGAGGATTTAAAAAACAGTCCAATCAGTATGATCCGCGTACAATATGGAGCAGAAAAAAAGGATTATGTACCTAAGCGTTCTTTAATATC
>CAVBJB010000179.1:0-4631 GCA_963595625.1 Lachnospiraceae bacterium
GCCTTATAAAACCTAATTGTTACAGTTACAAAGGAAAGAATAAAAAAACAGAAATTGTAAATTTTATTATAAGATTTAAAATTAATTTTTATCTTAGCTAAGACTATTTATCAAACAATCATGTGGTTTTAAATAAAGTTTTTTATTTTTGCCTCAAATTAAATTTAAAATTAAAAGATTATGTCAGACATTGCATCAAGAGTAAAAGCTATTATCGTTGACAAATTAGGAGTAGACGAAAATGAAGTGGTTGCTGAAGCAAGTTTCACTAACGACTTAGGAGCTGATTCATTAGACACTGTTGAGCTTATCATGGAATTCGAGAAAGAATTTGATATCCAAATTCCAGACGACCAAGCTGAGAACATCGCTACAGTTGGTCAAGCTATTTCTTACATTGAAGAAGCTAAAAAATAATAACCTATGTCCATGCGGTAGTTTCTATCGCATGGATGTTATTATTTTAAGTAAAACATCTTTTAAAGATAAAAGAATAATAAAGTCATAAAATAAAAGTTACCCATGATGATTCTACTTTGATTATACATGGGATTTTTTGTTTAGACAAATTAAATATATATATGAAATTAAGAAGAGTTGTTGTTACAGGTCTTGGCGCGTTAACTCCAATTGGGAATAACATACAAGAATTCTGGAACGGGCTAATCAATGGTAAAAGTGGTGCAGCCCCTATTACACATTTTGATGCAACAAATTTTAAAACAAAATTCGCTTGCGAGGTAAAAAACTTTAATGTTGAGGATTTTATCGATAGAAAAGAAGCTCGTAAGATGGATAAATATGCTCAATACGCAATTGTTACAGCTGATGAGGCTATGCGTGATGCAAATTTTGATTTAGAAAAATTAGATTTAGATAGAATTGGAGTTATTTGGGGATCAGGTATTGGTGGTTTAGAGACTTTCCAGGAGGAAGTAACAAACTTTAATGCAGGGAATGGTGTTCCAAAATTTAATCCATTTTTTATTCCTAAAATGATTGCTGATATTGCAGGTGGTCATATTTCTATGAGATATGGTTTAAGAGGGCCAAACTTTACAACAGTTTCTGCTTGTGCTTCTTCAACTAATGCATTAATTGATGCTTTTAACTACATACGTTTAGGACATGCTGATGCTATAGTAACAGGAGGATCTGAGGCTGCAGTAACTATTGCTGGTATGGGTGGTTTTAATGCCATGCATGCTTTATCTACACGTAACGATGATCCAACTACTGCTTCTAGACCAATGGATAAAGACCGTGATGGTTTTGTTTTAGGAGAAGGTGCAGGAGCTATTGTTTTAGAAGAATATGAGCACGCAATTGCTCGTGGAGCAACGATTTACTGTGAAGTTGGTGGTGGAGGTATGTCTGCTGATGCACACCACATTACAGCTCCACATCCAGAAGGTTTAGGTGCTAAAAATGTTATGTTAAACACATTACGTGATGCAGGTTTAAGCCCAACAGATGTAGATTTAGTGAATATGCACGGAACATCTACTCCTTTAGGAGATATTGCAGAATCTAAAGCAATTTTATCAGTATTTGGAGAGCACGCTTATACAATGAATTTAAATTCTACTAAGTCAATGACAGGTCACTTATTAGGTGCTGCTGGGGCTATAGAAACAATTTCTTGTATTTTAGCAATTAAAAATGGAATTGTACCTCCTACAATTAACCATTTTACTGATGATGAAAATATTGATCCAAAATTAAACTTTACGTTTAATAAGGCTCAAAATAGAGATATTAAAGTGGCTATGAGTAACACCTTCGGTTTTGGTGGTCACAATGCTTGTGTTTTAGTTAAAAAATTAGATATCTAATTTAAAATTAATGAACATTTTCAAGAAATTATTTTCAAAAGAATCCCGTACACCAGAAGACGGGATTTTTTTTGAAACTATTAAAACAATTATAAACGATACTCCAATACAATTGGAGCATTATAAGCGTGCCTTTACTCACAGGTCTATGAATAAGACCGATGATAACGGTTACCCTATAAACTATGAACGTTTAGAATTTCTTGGAGATGCTATGCTTGGTCTTGTAATAGCAGCACACTTATATAAAGTTGTACCTACTGGTGATGAAGGGTATTTAACTAAAATGAGATCTAAAATTGTAAGTAGAGAACAATTAAATGAACTTGGTAAATCCTTAAGACTCATTCAACATGTGGAGAGTAAAGTTGTTACAACACATTTTGGAGAAAATATTCACGGAAATTTATTTGAAGCTTTAATTGGAGCAATATATTTAGACTTAGGATACGATAGATGCGAAGCTTTTATTAAAGCAAACGTTATTATTCCGTATGTAGATATCGAAAAACTAGAAGGTAAAATTATAAGCTATAAAAGCTTATTAATTGAATGGTGTCAAAAACAAAAGAAAACTTTTGTTTATGAAGTTTTTGAAGACACTGGAAACGAGTCTGTTAAATATTTTGGTGTAAAACTTAAAATTGACGACGAAATTGTATCGCGCGCTCGCGCAACATCAAAAAAGAAGGCGGAAGAAATAGCCTCTAAAAGAGCCTATTTTGTACTTCAAGATCAAATAGAAAATCCTACAATATAAATTTTGGTATTTAACCATAAAGTAACTTCTCATTTTAAAGATAAATCGTATCTTTAAATAAAAATTTATATGGCAATAAATGTATTAGAATTAGATGATTTTGAATCAGATAACTTTAATATTATTGCTATACATACTAATTTAGAAGCTTACAGATTAGCCTATCTAATAAATCAAAAAGCTCAAATTTCTTTAGAAAAATCTTTGAATAATTTAGAATTAACCAAATTTGGTTTTAAAACAAGTTTTGAACATTTTATGTTTGAGGACAAAAACAATCAAATATTTTGGAGTTTAATAGCAAATTATTCCTATACAACTAAATTAGGGTATACCAATGAATATGAACTTTGCGAACTAAAAGAATTAAGTGAAATTACTTTAGTTCCGGAGTATGCTGATGTATCTTTTTTTTTGAAAATTGAAGAAACACAAAACAAACCATATATTACAAATCTACTTCAGGAACTTAGTACCATAGATCACGTACAAAAAACCTACGAAATAGATAAAAATACCTTAGTATCCATTAATAACTTATTGTTTTAAAGATGTTAAACAAAAAAAAGACTAAAATCGTTGCAACTCTAGGACCTGCTTGTAGTACTAGAGAAGTAATTAAAGATATGATTGAAGCAGGAGTAAATGTTTTTAGAATTAATTTTTCTCATGCGGATTATGATGATGTAAAAGAACGTATAGACATTATTAGATCTTTAACACAAGAGTTTGAATACAATACCTCAATCTTAGCAGATTTACAAGGACCAAAATTACGTGTGGGTGTCATGAAAGAGGATGTGTTTGTTAATCCAGGAGACGTAATTACTTTTACAACTGCAGAGGATATTTTAGGAACTGCAGAACGTGTGTACATGAACTACAAACAGTTTCCTAAAGATGTTAACCCGGGGGAACGTATTTTATTAGATGATGGTAAATTAATTTTTCAGGTTTTAGAAACAGACCGTAATACAGAAGTTAAAGCAGTTGTTATACAAGGTGGACCTTTACGTTCTAAAAAAGGAGTAAACTTACCAAATACAAAAGTGTCTTTACCAGCTTTAACTGAAAAAGATATTCGAGATGCAAAATTTGCTATTGAAAATGATGTAGACTGGATTGCTTTATCATTTGTTAGAACATCTGAAGATTTACAAGATTTACAGAATTTAATAAATGAATATGGTTCTCACAAAATTCCAATTGTAGCAAAAATTGAAAAACCAGAAGCTGTTGCAAATATTGATGAAATTGTTAAATATTGTGATGGTTTAATGGTTGCACGTGGCGATTTAGGGGTAGAAATTCCAGCAGAAGAGGTGCCTATTATTCAGAAAAAATTAGTTTACAGAGCTAAGACAGCACGTATACCTGTAATTATTGCAACACAAATGATGGAGACTATGATTAGCTCATTAACTCCTACAAGAGCTGAGGTAAATGATGTAGCTAACTCTGTTATGGATGGCGCAGACGCAGTAATGCTTTCTGGAGAAACATCTGTAGGTAATTATCCTGTGCAAGTAATCCAAACCATGTCTAACATTATTAGGAGTGTTGAGGATTCTCCCCTAATTAAAGTTCCAGATAACCAATTACAAGTTAAAACAAATCGTTACATTACAAAACATATTTGTCAACATGCCGCGTCTATTGCGAATGAAACAGATGCAAAAGTAATTACAACGTTAACAAACTCTGGTTACACGGCGTTCCAGGTTTCTGCTTGGAGACCAAAAGCACATACACTTGTATTTACGTCTAATAAACACATTTTAACGCAATTAAATTTACTTTGGGGAGTAACGGCATATTACTATGATAAATTTGCTAGTACTGACGATACGATTGACGATATCAACCAAATTTGTAAAGAAAAAGGTTACGTGCAAAACGGTGACTTTTTAGTAAATTTAGCTGCAATGCCAGTTGCTAATAGAGGAATGGTTAATACCTTAAGAATTTCTCAAATTGAAGATTAATCAACTACTAACAAATAAAATATAATTATGAATTTTAATTCTAACAATCCG
>CAVBJB010000180.1:0-4602 GCA_963595625.1 Lachnospiraceae bacterium
TACGATAATACTAAAAAAAAGGTTGTAATTTCAACACGTGATTATACGCGAAAGGACGGTCTTGTCTTAGAAACTTTTTTTGATCAAGCAGGTAATAAAATCAGCGAAGGAACTTTAAAAAATAAACAAAAACATGGTAAATGGACGTATTATTTTAAAGGTTCTAAGCAAGTAATGTCTGAGGATAACTATTTAAATGGAAAATTACATGGCGAAAGTAAAACCTATTTTAAAAATGGTGTTTTATTAGAAATTAAAAATTACAAAGACGATTTATTAGACGGAAAATACCAACGTTACTCCGAGAAAAATTTATTATTACACAATTTAAATTATGTTAAAGGTAAATTAAATGGTCCCGGAGAGTATTACACTTCTAGCGGTAAAATATATACTAAAGGAGAGTATAAGGATAATATGAAAATTGGAAAATGGCCAGTTTTTGACAAAAATGGAAATGAAGTTGAAGTTAGTACGGTTCAAAAAACCAATCCTAAAAGAACTTCAAAACAAAAAAATATTAAAACGAATTAATTTTATATGAAACGTGTAGTTGTAGGTCTGTCAGGTGGAGTTGACTCTAGTGTGGCGGCCTATTTATTAAAAGAACAAGGTTACGAAGTAATTGGCCTTTTTATGAAAAATTGGCATGATGATTCTGTAACTATATCTAATGAATGTCCATGGTTAGAAGATAGTAATGACGCTATGCTTGTAGCTGACAAATTAGGTATTCCATTTCAAACGGTAGATTTAAGTGAGCAATATAAAGAACGCATAGTAGATTATATGTTTAACGAATACGAACGCGGAAGAACTCCAAACCCTGACGTACTTTGTAATCGTGAGATTAAGTTTGATGTGTTTATGAAAATTGCGTTAAGCTTAGGAGCAGATTTTGTTGCAACAGGACATTATTGTAGAAAAAGTACTATTTTAGAAGATGGAAAAGAAATACACCAACTTTTAGCAGGTGTAGATGGAAATAAAGATCAATCGTACTTTTTATGTCAACTATCCCAAGAACAATTATCAAAAGCTTTATTTCCTATCGGAGAGCTTACAAAGCCTCAGGTTCGAGAGATTGCAGCTAAATTAGATTTAATTACAGCGGAAAAGAAAGATTCTCAAGGATTATGTTTTATTGGTAAAGTACGATTGCCAGAATTTTTACAACAACAATTAAAACCAAAAGAAGGGGTTGTTTATGAAATCACTGCCGATCATCAAGTGTACACACTACCTACACCAGAATTTTCATCTAAAGAACAAGAATTAAAGTTTTTAGCTCAAGATATTGAATATACGCCTCAAATGGGTAAAAAAGTAGGAATGCATCAAGGAGCTCACTACTTTACTATTGGACAGCGTAAAGGGCTAAATATTGGAGGTACAAAAGAACCTTTATTTATTATTGCTACTAACGTAACAGAAAATGCTATATATACAGGTCAAGGACATTTACATCCAGGATTGTTTAAAAAAGCATTATTTATTGATCAGTCTGAGGCTCACTGGATCCGTACAGACTTGCAATTACAACCCAACCAAACAATGGATGTTATGGTGCGTATTCGTTACCGCCAGCCTTTACAAAAGGCAACGCTACATCAATTTAAAGACGGATTGTATATTGAATTTGATGAGCCACAATCTGCAATTACACAGGGGCAATTTGCAGCATGGCATATTGGGGAAGAACTTATAGGATCTGGTGTTATCGCTTAACCTTACATGATAAAAAAGTTATTACTATTAACTCTGTTTGTTTTTCAGTCTGTAAACTTATTAGCACAGACTGAAAATCAAACCTTGGAGGATGCTTGGATCTTTTTTCAAGATAAACCTCTAGCTCAAAACTATATTTTAAATCCTACTACTATGTTGTCTCAACGTTCCTTAGATCGTAGAGCTCGACAGAATATAGCTTTAAATCAAACCGACGTACCGGTTCATCTTCCGTATATTCAGGAATTAGCTAATCTAAATCTTCAAGTAAAAGCCAAATCTAAATGGCTTAATGCAGTGCATGTTCAAGGAACGCACAATCAAATTGAGGCTCTTAGGAGTTTATCTTTTATCCAGAATATTGAATACGCGAATAAATCGCTCAATTCTTCTTCCAAAATAATAAACGAATTAGATTTTTCGCACTCAAAATCCGCAACTCAATCGTTACAAAATTTTAGATCTCCTGAAACATTTACCTACGGTACTACTGCTACACAAGTTCAAATGATTAAAGTAGATTATCTACACAATATTGAATTTACTGGATCTAATATGCAAATTGCGGTTATTGATGCTGGATTCCCTGGTGTGAATACTGTTGGAGGATTTAGCAGAATCAGGAATAACAACCAAATTTTATCAACACATAATTATGTTACAAATTCCGCTAATGTTTACACGGCAAATTGGCACGGAACAGGTGTACTTTCTACTATGGCAGGATATCTAGAAAATAGATATGTGGGCACAGCTCCTAATGCGTCATATCATTTATTTGTAACTGAGGCAGATGCATACGAGGGACCTTTGGAAGAATCTTGGTGGGTTGAAGCAGTAGAAAGAGCGGACAGTTTGGGTGTAGATCTTGTAAACTCCTCACTAGGATATAGAACTTTTGACCGTTCGGCTTACAATTATACAACCTCAAATATGGACGGACAAACCTCTTTTATTGCAAGAGGGGCAAATTTTGGATTATCTAAAGGAATGATTATCGTCAATTCAAACGGAAACTACAGAGGATCAACTTGGAATATTATGGGTACCCCAGCAGATAACAGTAATGTATTCTCTGTAGGTGCAGTCACTAATAATCGTACAATCGCTAGTTTTAGTTCTCCTGGTCCAACGGCAGACAATCGTATTAAACCAGATGTGTCAGCAATGGGACAAGCAGCACAAATTATATATACCGATAATGCCATATATGCTGTTAACGGGACGTCTTTTTCAGCCCCAATAATAACAGGTGCTCTGGCTTGCTTTTGGCAAGCATTTCCAGATAAAAAGGCATGGGAAATTTTAGAATTAGTAAAACAATCGGCTCATTTATATTCAAATCCCGATAATGATATGGGATACGGAATACCTAATTTTGAACTTGCTTATAATCAAACCCTGACCTCAAACTCTCATAGCAAACAACAAATAAATATTTACCCTAACCCGGTAAAATCAACAATTCAAATAAGTTTGCCAGATTCAATTCAAACCGGCACTTTTATTTTATTTAATAATCAAGGACAAATTCTTTATAAAACTATTATATCTCAAAATCAATTATTAAATTTAGAAACTCTTTCGAGTGGGATTTATCTGTATAAAATTAATACCCCAACCGAAAATTTTTCAGGCAAAATAATTAAAAAATAAAACGGAGATGAATAGAATTACTGAATTATTTGGAATTCAATACCCAATTATACAAGGCGGAATGATTTGGAACAGCGGCTACAAATTAGCTGCAGCAGTATCTAATGCCGGAGGTTTAGGATTAATTGGTGCAGGATCTATGTATCCAGAAGTTTTACGAGAACATATTCAAAAATGTAAAAAAGCTACGGATAAACCTTTTGGTGTTAATGTACCTATGTTATACCCAAATATTCAAGAAATTATGGATATTATTGTGGAAGAAGGAGTAAAAATTGTTTTTACTTCTGCAGGTAATCCAAAAACTTGGACAGATTTTTTACATTCTCACGGGATAACTGTTGCTCACGTAGTTAGTAGTTCTAAATTTGCTCTTAAAGCGCAAGATGCTGGTGTTGACTGTGTAGTTGCTGAAGGTTTTGAGGCTGGAGGACATAACGGTCGAGAGGAAACTACTACTTTAACGTTAATCCCAATGGTTAAACAAAAACTGAGCATTCCTTTAATTGCCGCTGGCGGAATTGCAACAGGAAACGCGATGTTAGCCGCTATGGTTTTAGGTGCTGATGGTGTTCAAGTAGGTAGTAGATTTGCAGCCTCAACAGAAAGTTCTGCTCACGACAACTTTAAACAATCTATTGTTAATGCTCAGGAAGGCGATACAATGGTTACGCTTAAAGAACTTGCTCCTGTTCGTTTAATTAAAAATAAATTTTATAACGACGTACAAAATATTTACCAAACGGGAATTAATCCGGATTTGCTTAAAGAGCATTTGGGCAGAGGGCGTTCTAAAAAAGGTATGTTCGAAGGAGATCTTGAAGAAGGCGAACTAGAAATAGGTCAAATCTCAGGTCTAATCAACGACATCAAACCGTGTAAGGAAATAATCGATCAAATGATTGCTGAATATAATCAAGCAAAAGCTCAAATAACTCAACTTTTTTAATAAAATGAAATTTTTAACAACCCTTTTATTTGCCACATTTTTATTCTGTACAAACGCTTTAATGGCTCAATCTAAAGTGGATTATACTTCAACGGGTGTTACCATGAGTGTTTTACAAAACAACGGTAAGTGGTCTGAATATCCTAAATTTAAAAAGACAGAAGTTCCTGTTAAAATTGATTTCGAAAAAAATAGAATTATTGTTTATTCAGAAGTCGAACAACTATACAGAATTGCGGAATATTATCCCGAAAAAGAAACGAAAGACG
>CAVBJB010000181.1:0-4588 GCA_963595625.1 Lachnospiraceae bacterium
GTTTTTACCTATTAATCCGTATAATTTGGTTTTCTTTTTCATGCGTGCTAAAAATAAAATTCGGTCAATAAAAAATCTTATTGACCGAATTTATAAAAAGTTTGAGATTAAAATGTTATTAATTTTTTAAAAAATTAAAATTATCTATAATCCTTTTAATCGTTATGTTTTCTTGTAAAGAAGGAAATATTTCATAAAAATCTGACACAAGTTCTGCGTTAAGATTTAATGCTTTAATAAGGTGATCTTCGCCTAAATCAAAATTTAAATCTTCAAAATAAAGTCCTGCAATGTAGTACTGTATTTCAGCTTCGTCTGGAAAATATTCAGCGGCAGCTAATAATGTTTTAAGCGCTTCTGTTTTTTGTCCTGTTTCAAGTAAAGCCTCAATCCAAAACAACCATGTTTCAACCTCAAAATCATTTAATTCAACAGCCTTGCGGTATCCTTTCTCAGCTTCTTCAATTAAACCTAACCCTCTATTAATTTGACCGTATTTTTTCCAATAGGTTTTATTTTCAGAATCTATACTGATGGCTTTATCTAAATACATTAAGGCTTTTTCAAAATTATTAATTTTGATGTAGTAATTAGTAATAGAAATCCATGCTTTGTCTAGTAAAGGATCTTCATGAACTGCTTTAAGATAATAGTCTAAAGCATCATCCATTTGATTAAGTTTTTGGTAACATTTACCGATTCTTAAATAGGCATATGCCGTAGGATCGTCTAGACCAAGTGTCATTTTATAAGACTCAATTGCGTCTTGGTATTGATTTAGTTTTTCTAAACTTTTCCCCTTTTCAAGATAAGCACCAATAAAATTTTCATCTATTAAGGAGGCATAATCAAAAGCTCTGTAAGCTTTTTCATATTCTTTTAATTGAAAATATTGTCTACCAAGTTGATGCCAAGCAATTTCTGAATACGGATTTTGATCAATGTATTTGTTTAAATATTCAGCTGCTTCTTCATTTTTTTCTAAGAAATCAAAGCAATATACAACATTGTAAAGAGCTGAATGATCTTCAGGATCGTATTTTAAACATTTAATAAAATTTTCCATAGCTTCTTCAAGTTGGTCTAAAAGTAAGTACTCCATTCCAAGAAGTGAATAAACATCTGCAAAATCGTCAGTATATTCTAAAGCTATTTTTAAACATTCTATTGCTTTAAGATGATTATCTTTTTTAGAATAGATGTTGGCTTGCTGTATATAAATTTCCTCGTTTGTAGGTTCTAAAGTATAAAGTTCTTTTAAAATCTTTTCAGCGTCTTCTAACTTGTTTTCAAAAATGCATAGTTCTACCTGTACAAGTTTTAAACCTGTAGAGTTAGGGTGCTGTTCCATACCCAATTTTAGCGCTTTATTGGCTAAATTTATTTTACCAGAATCTAGGTAATGAAGAATAATGTTTTCAAATTCTTCCGAATCAAAGAAAAAAACTTTATTGGTTTTAAGCATAGATTCAAATCGAGAAAGTGATAAATTATATTCTTCTTCTTCGTTACTTAATTGCATTGGGATCTATATGGTTTAGATTATTAAACTAGGGCTGCAAAGTTAATGTTTTACAATTAATTAAATAATAAATTAACTTTTTGAGAGTAGGAAATCTATTAGAGATTTAGTTCTTTTTGCACTTCGTCAAAAGCTTCAAGCAATATAGCACAACCTTCTCTAATTTCGTCCTCAGATATTGTTAAAGGTGGAGTAATACGTATAGCTTTACCCTCAAACATCAACCAAAATAAAATTAATCCTTTTTCTTTACATTTTAAAATTACTTTGTTTGTAATATCCTCAGACGGGGTCATTGGAGCTAACATTAAGCCCAAACCATGTATATCTGTTATTAAAGGATGTTTAAGTAAATTTCTGAATAATTGTTCTTTCACTAATGTTTGTTGCATTAGGTCTGTCTCTAACAACTCTTGCAGTGTGGCTAAGCTTGCAGCTGCAATTACAGGGTGGCCACCAAAGGTTGTGATATGCCCACACTTAGGGTCGTGAGATAGTAGCTCCATGTGTTTTTCGTTAGCAACGAATGCGCCTACAGGCATACCGCCTCCCATTCCTTTACCCATGATAACTACATCTGGAACTACATTGTAGTTTTGAAAACCAAATAATTTACCTGTTCTACCAAATCCAGGTTGAATTTCATCTAAAATCATTAACGCGCCAACCTCTTCGCATCTTTTCTTAACTTTTAAAAGAAAATCGTTTTGAGGTGTTATAAAGCCTGCAGAACCTTGAATAGTTTCTAGAATTATACCGGCAGTACGTGTTGTGATTTTTTGTAAATCTTCTTCGTTATTAAATGTTATAAAATCTACATCTGGTAACAAAGGTCTAAAAGCTTGTTTTCTTTCTTCGTTTCCTAAAACGCTCATTGATCCTTGTGTATTGCCATGATATGCATTTACACAAGAAATTAATTGACTACGACCGGTAACTCTTTTAACTAATTTTAAGGCAGCTTCTGTAGCCTCAGTTCCTGAATTTACTAAATAAACTTTATTTAAAGAATCGGGTAAATTTTCTACTAACAATTTGCAGAAATCAACAGGTTGTTTTTGGATGTACTCACCATAAACCATAACGTGAGTATATTTGTCTAATTGGTCAACAATTGCTTTTGTAACTCTTGGGTGTTTGTGACCTAGTGTACAAGCCGAAACTCCTGCTACAAAATCCAAATGTTTTTTTCCGTCTGTACTGTATATATAAGAACCCTCAGCATGAGAAATTTCAACTGCTAATGGATGTTGTGTTGTTTGTGCTTGGTATTTAAAAAAATCTTCTGTCATGGCTTTGTATGAATAGAAATTATTTTTTAGGCTTTGTTTTATTTGTTTTATGTTTAGCATCATTTATCAACAAGGTTTCTTCATAAATTTCTAACAGTTTTAGATTTTCCTTGTCTATTGTGACCTTCTTTTTACCCGCTTGTGTATCGTAATCGAGTTCGTGTTGCGGAAACAAATCATCTAAGGATTTAATTTCCTCATCTCCTCTCCAAACAAAACCTCTAAATTTACGTGCGTTTTCTGGAAATTCGTTTTCTGGATATATAGGAGAATTTGGATTGTCGTAGCGTGTTATGGTTTTGATTTTGTTATTATCTAACGTTAATCTAATTTTACTACAAGCTGCTTTTTCGATCCCAATTAATTGTTCCTTATCGTAAACATAATATATGCTTTCAGTATTTTTTATAAGGTCAATGACACTTAATTTATTTTCTTTAAATTTCCCGAAAAGGTTAATCCCTTTCATTTGATTGTAACCAGTACCTAACGTATCTTTTTGAATGATAAAAGCATTGTTTAGCACTTTTAACGAATCTATGTGCTTGTTTAAAGAGTCTGAAAGTAAATGTATTTTATCTCCTGTTATTTGAGAATTGTTGCTCCAAAAAACGGGATTTTTTAAAAATTTTGTTATTCCTTGTTCTTGAATAGAGATTAAAGAATCGCATTTACCACTCATGTCTGATTTATAAAAACGCGCATCGTTATACCCTCGTAAAACTTTTTTACCTTCTGGACCTACAACGTTAATATATTTGGCATGAAAGTAAGCAGTGTCTTTTTCAACTAAATATTTAACTAATGCTTTTTTGGTGATGTACATTGAATCTTTAGCTCTAAAAACTTCACCGTAGTGTCCTGAAACAAAAAGTTTATTTATAGTATCGGTTATTTTAATATTATTTTCCCCGCGTGCGTATCCTTTTTTTTCGTCATAAAATAGGTTGTCACCTTCTATAACTTTATTTTTTTGGTAAATTTTACCATTTTTTTGAATTTTAGCTATGTTATTTTTGGTATCGTAAAATCCGTTTTCTGTGTATAGTTTATCACCATTAGATTTATAAATTGTAGTAGGTCCGTAAGCATACGTATGCCCAGACTTTTCGTAATAATCAAGATGATTGGTTTTTAATGTTGTAGTAGGATTTTTAAGTTCTACGTTTGATCTGAAAATGAATTTTTTTTGATTGATGTCGTAAATACCTTTGTTACTAGTTAAAACATTTTCATTAGAAACTATAACCCCTTTAGAATTGTAATATGCTTGTTGTATATTTCGGTTATAAAAAATGGTATCTGTAACTAAAGTTGATTCTTTAGATCTTAACTTAACTTGATCAGCAATAAACGCTAATTGATCTTTAGCGTTATATTCCGCATAATTACCTACAAGGTTAATACTATCCCCTTGTGTCATTTGTACATCGCCGAAAACTTTAATGTATTGTTCTTTTTGAAAAAAATATACTTTATTACCGAAAATATTTGCCCCATCATGCTCAAAATGAACTTTACCGGTTAGGATTACAGCCCCCGGAATTTCATTGTCGTTACGTACTGTATATTCGGTTGAAATTAATTTTAATTGTTTTTTTTGCTCTTGTGCCCAGGTAGTTAGAATGGCCGTTAGAGAAATAAGGAATATTAAATATTTCTTCATTTGTTTATATGGAAAAATTCTATCAAAGGTAATCAAAAATTAAGCCTTTCTTTCAATTTTTAGCATAAAAAAAGCGCTAAATTAATTAGCGCTTTTTACTTATTTTGA
>CAVBJB010000182.1:0-4582 GCA_963595625.1 Lachnospiraceae bacterium
ATATCTAAAAATTTTATTTAATACCGTGCATTAATTTTTTAATTAATGGGTTTAAAAACATAACTAACAATCCGGCTGCTGCTGGAATTGCAGTAAATAAAAAGAAGAAGTGACTTAATGAATAGTTTTCCTGAATAGTCTCTACCTGTCCTCCTAAAATTGCTGCTAATTTCTGAGCAATGGCTATGGCTAAATACCACATACCAAACATAAAAGCTAACATTTTTGCTGGAACTAATTTAGAAACATAGGATAAACCTACTGGAGAAATAAATAACTCTCCTAAAGTGTGGAATAAGTAAGTTAAAACTAAAAATACCATCGATATCTTAACACCTTCACCTACTCCCATTGCTCCTACTCCTAAAACTAAGAATCCTACAGCTACTAAAAGTAATCCAAATCCGTATTTAAAAGCTGCTGAAGGGTTGTATTTAGATTCCCATAATTTAGAAACTGTTGAGGCTAATGCAATAATAAAAAATGAATTTAATGTTGAGAACCAAGAAACTGTAATTTCTGAGGTTTCTTTAGTGAACTCATTGTATAACATCCAACCTGCAGCTGCCCAAATTAAAGCAAAACATGTTAATAATATAATATTAGAAACTGCAATTGTTTTCCAAGTTACTTTAGCTAATATAAAAAGTACATAGGATATAATTAATAAAGGTACAACAGTTAAAAGTGTATTGAAAATATTAAACATTAGTAAAGCATTACCCTCTAAACTACGATCAATATAATCACGAGCCACAAGTACTAAAGAGGTAGCTCCTTGCTCAAAACTCATAAAAAAGAAAACTAAAAAGAAGGCTAGTAAAATTACAGCAAACATACGGTCTCTAACAATACTTCCGTAACGCATAATACGGTTTACAATTAAGAAAACAAATAAACCTAAGGCAAGTAATACCATAATATATTGGCCTCTTAAAATTTTAGTATCTAAGAATTTAAAAATATCAATAATACCATTTTTAGATAATGGGTCATTAAAAGCATATAAAAAACCTATGGTAGCTACAATAGCTATTAAAGCATAATCTAAAATAGTAAATGGGTTTGAGGTTTTATCTTCTGGTTTTTCTACAATTTCTTTTCCTCCAATGGCTTCAACACTTTCAACTTCTGGTTTTAAAACCCCTAGGTCACCCATTAAAGGTTTAGCTAACCAAAATTGTAACGTTCCTAAAAGCATAAAAATACCGGCTAATCCAAAACCTGCATGCCAACCTTGTGTCTCTGCTATATAACCACATAACATCATACCAAAAAAGGCACCTGCATTTACACCCATGTAAAAAATAGTATACGCACCATCTTTTTTCTCTGGTAAACTCTTGTACATTTCCCCTAAGATTGATGGCATATTAGGTTTAAAGAAACCTGTCCCTATAACTAAACAAGCTAGACCTAAAAAGAACATTAAATTATTATCAAAAGCCATAGCAGCATGACCAATAGTCATAATTGCAGCTCCAATAATAACCGCCATTCTAGATCCTATATATTTATCTGCAATAATTCCTCCTAAAATTGGAGTTAAATAAAGCATCATCGCATACGTTCCGTATAAAGCTCCAGCCTCCTCAGCAGTCCATCCCCATCCTGAAAACGAATCACCAAAAATAACTTTTGCCGTTAAAAACTGAATTAAAAGAACACGCATTCCGTAAAACGAAAAACGTTCCCACATTTCTGTAAAGAACAATACAAATAATCCTGAAGGATGTCCCAGAACCTTTGCATCTAAAAATTTCTGATTAGAAACCATATTACTCATAGTAGTATTTATTGTAAATGTTTGATATTAGGCTAAAATAAAAAAAATCCTATAAATAAATGTGTTAAACATTATAATTATAGGATTTTATAGCGTTTTAAGTCTTTTAACCTTAAAAAAATATATATTTTATGCTTCTTTTTCTTCTAATGGTTTAATTATTAGTTTGTCGTAAATTAATAACGAAACAACAGAGAGCATTCCAACGCCTAAAATAACTATCCAAAGTTTGTTGGGTTGGTACGTATCCCAAAGCATTTGTGTTAAATCCCAAGTAGACATTTGTAATTTTTGCTCTGCTAATTTAAAATATTCACCTTTAGAGAACGGTGTTTGTAAACCTGTAGTATCAATCCCTTTGGTTTGTGCATAGCTACTAACTTGGGTTGCAATTACATTCCAATCTAACGTTTCCGCTTTTAAACCAAATTGATTTTCGAAAGCAGAAATTGGCATTTTTAACAAACCTGCTCCTTTTTCTATATACGCTTCTTTACTTAAAACCTCTGGCATAGCAATATTACGCGTTGCCATTTCTTTTTGAAGCAGCGATAATTTATCCGACCACGCTTGGTATAAATCTCCCGAAATAAATCCTGTAACCCAGTTACCAACAGCAACAGGTAAAAAGTATGTCCCTTGGTACAAACCTTCTTTTCCTTTTGGAGTAATAATAGCAATAAAACTAGATAACGTTGGGCTCGACATCATTTCACCAATAGCAAAAATCACAGTTCCCGCAATACAAAACCAAACACTATGAAAGTAAAAGGTTAAACAAACCCCAAGTGTAGCTAAAACCGCACCTCTAATAATAGCATGTATGTGGCGCATTTTAATAACCATATACGACACCGCAACTTGTAAAAAAATAATAAGTAACGCATCTAAATTGGTAAACCATTCCGGTTTTACTTGCCCACCCTCTGTTAACATATTTGCTAAAGCCGGAAGGTGTAAATTAATCCAATCGCTTATAATGGCAGAGTTAACCCAATCCTCAATAAAGTTGGGTAGCGTGTAAAATAACTGATTAAACATGGTCCAAAAACCAACCATTAAAATCAACAAAATAGTTAAACGTTTGTCTTTAAGCGCCTCAACAATATTTAAAATCGACACTTTTAACTCAGTTAAAACCGATCCTTTATCCTCTTTAATTACTTTAGGTTCTTTATAAAAAAACAACACAAAAAGTAAATTAATACCAATTACAACAGCAGCTTGAATAAAAATAATTTTCCACCCGTACTCCGTACGTAAGTAAGACGACATAGCCGGCCCCACAAAACCACCAATATTAACCATCATGTAAAAAATCCCGAATCCCATTGTTCCGGTAGTCTCGTCCGTGTTTTGTGCAACAATTGCCGATGCAACCGGTTTAAAAAACGCCGCACCCACAGCCACAAGTAAAAACACCATATACATAGCAAAATACGTATGAACCTCACCCATTAGGTAATAGCCCAAAATCATGACTACGTAAGATATTACTAACGACACTTTATACCCAATACGGTCCGCAATAACACCAAAAAACAAAGGCAACAAATACAAAATTGCTGTAACGTTACCCATTATTTCCCCTTTCTGAATGTGGTTAAAACCTAACCCACCCGCGTCTGTAGAGGCAACTAAGTACAAACCTAATAAACCAAAAATACCGTACCACGCCCAGCGTTCCATAAGTTCCATGAAACTAGCCAGCCAAAAAAATTTGTTAAACGACCCAATTGTATTAAAAAACGAGGGCTTGTTGTTGTTATCCATAGTTAAAGAGAATTAAAAAGCGACTCTAAAAAGAGCCGCTGACAGTGTACGAATATAGTTATTAAAACTAAAAAAGCAAAAGAGAATAATTTGGGTATTGCGCCCTTTTTAATGAGGGCGCCGGGCTTTACGTTCTATCTTTTATTTGGTGCTTCGAGAACCTCAGCAACCAAATAAAAGGATGCCACTGCAATCCCTAATACGCTGCGCCGTTATATTCAAATTTTAATAAACAGGTAGATATAAAATGACATGATCCCCTAAAAGTAAATCATCCACATGTCCCATTTCCAAATTTTTATCGTCGATGTAATGCATATGTATATAGGTATCATGATGCGTAAATATGGTTTGGTGTTGGGTTGAAAAGAACCCTATAATAGTACCATTAACTACATTTCTCTCAAACTTACCTTGACCTGTATGAGCATCCTTAGGTGATTTTACCTCAACACCCTCTGGTAAATTTTGAATATGAAACGCAACTTTTTTAAATACTCCTTGCAGCTTAAATGCAAAGGGGCTTTGCTTGTTTTTGGATTTTTTATCAATAAATTCTTCTAATTGTTTTAAGGTTTTAATTCCATTAGGGAGTTTATAAGCTTTCCAATCGGTAACAGGAGCATAAACAAAAAACGGAGCTTTAACATCAAAGGTTTGTTCTACTTTAATTTCGCCATTTTCAGAAACACTGGATACATACGATTTACCGTCTACAATTAAGATCTCACCTTTTAAAAATTCTTTAGGACCCAAACCGTAAAGATTTTTTTTATTTGTAAGTGTATCTAAATATATGGTTCCGTAAAGTTGACCTTTGCGCATAACGTTGCTCATGGCGCCTACCACTTTTACTTTAGGATGAGGGGTTTGTGCAAAGAGGGTGTAGGATATAAAACTACAAAGCGATAAAATTATATGTTTTACTTTCATTATAAATAAATTGTTGAGTTGTTGATTAAATCCTACGAATATAAAATTTTAAAGTTAAATTAAAAGATTAACAACCGTATACATAAAACG
>CAVBJB010000183.1:0-4546 GCA_963595625.1 Lachnospiraceae bacterium
GCGGAATGTAATGGAGCGAAAAGAGCGAGTGCGGAAAGCCCGACGGCGCCGATTATTTTACAAGATTTTACGTGTTAAAATGTAGATTGAATTTTGTTTGGAGTGTGAAGGTTTTTGGAGTGAGGCGGCGGAACGCCCAAAGCGAGAAAATAGATTTCAGAATACAAATTTTAGATTGAAGATTTCAGAATGTAGAATTTAGGTTAAAGATATTAGGATAAATTAATAGAAAATAGACTGTATAAAATAGAGTACAGATTTTAGATTGAAGATTTCAGAATGTAGAGTTTAGGTTAAAGATATTAGGATAAATTAATAGAAAAAATACTGTAGAAAATAGATTTCAGAATACAGACTACAGATTTCAGATTTCAGATTTCAGAATATCAAATTTAGGTTAAAGATATTAGGATAAATTAATAGAAAATAGACTGTAGAAAATAGAGTAAAGATTTTAAATTGAAGATTTCAGAATGTAGAATTTAGGTTAAAGATATTAGGATAAATTTATATAAAATAGACTGTAGAAAATAGAGTAAAGATTATAGAAAATAGAGAAAACTGTATAAAATAGAGAATATTAGTTTGTTTATATGATTTTTTTTATGAAGTTTTTTTATGGAATTATGATTTGATATCCTATCATTAACTTTTTGGGGTAGGTTTGTTTAAGGGTTGATATTGAATAATTTTTTAAATAAAAAAATCTTTCTCTTGTGGAGAAAGATTTTTAAGATTGGTTTATTTGGTATTGGTTTGGTTTTGTTGAAATTCTTGAGCGGATTGGTTTTGTACGGGATTGTATTCGTGTACGGTCCATTCCGGATCTTGAAGGTTTACGTAGTGGTAATGTAATTTATCGTCTTTATCGAAGGCTCCGTTTTTGTTAATGTCCTCGATGGTTCTGAAATAGATTCTATTGATGGGTTCTATTAAATTCCAGTCGATTAGCTCGTGATAGTCTTGTGAAAGTTTTTGAAAATCCTTACCGTTGATTCTTGAAATATATAGGGACTTGATGTCGTTTGTGTCGATACGGCCGTCGTTGTTTGTATCTGCATCCATGATGGAATACATTAGAATTCCTTTTTGTAGTTTTTGTGCTACGGTTTCTAGATATGTAGCGGTTTGAATTTTAAGTATTTTGTCTGTTAAAGGAGTGATATTTGTAGAGTCGATGTGCTGAAATTTAAGGTTATCGAAGTCTCCAGTAATTTCGTAACGGCTGTAATTAGAAATAGCATAACTAACGGAATTGGTTTTGCTACTGCCGTAAGAGAATTTACCGTTATCGAAAACGCGCATGTTCCCCACTGGATAAATGATGTATTTTGTGCCCTCCATATGTACGGGAAGGTCTGACACTTTTATTATGGTTGAGTCGCGCTTTACCTCTGTAGTTATTACTTCTTTTTCTTTGTAGACTACTTTAGGTTTTTCTTCGACTTTTTGTGTGCAGCTAGTTGTAAGTCCAAGGCACACGGTTGATATAAGGATGTAGATTTTTTTCATGGATGTAAAAATATACTTCAAATATAAAAAAATAAGTGCAATTATAACCTTGCACTTAATTTAACGCTAAAAACGCGGTTTGTCATATAATTTGGTACGGCATATTGCGATTTTGTATATACGTCTCGTACCCAAGTATTTGTTATGGAGTTTTGATTGTTGAACATGTTAAAGATTTCGAAACCAAGTGTAAATTCTTTGAATGGTTTTAACCATTTTGCGTTAGCCTCTTGTTTTGCATCTTTAAAGACATAGGAAAATCCTGCGTCTACACGTTTGTAATCGTTTAGTTTAGTTTGGTAATCGTAAGGATCCGCGTAGGATGGGGAACCTCCCGGTAAACCTGTATTGTAAACTAAGTTTAAATATGCTTTAAATCTTGGAAGATTTGGCATGTAGTCTTGAAAAAGTAAGGCGAATTTTAGTCTTTGGTCTGTAGGTCTTGCTATCCATCCTTTATTATTGTAGTTCTCCTCTGTCTTTAAATATCCGAAAGTAAACCACGACTCTGCTCCTGATACAAATTCTCCATTAATTCTAAAATCGGCTCCGTAAACATATGCTTCAGCATTGTTGTCTGCGAAGTAGCGCATACGAACGTTATCGATAGTATAAACGTTTACATTAGATAGTTGTTTATAATAAATTTCTGAAGTTAACGTAAACGGGCTGTTGCCTAATTTAAAACTATAATCGTTTCCTAAAACTATATGTATGGATTGTTGTGCTTTAACTTCTGGATTTAAGGTACCGTCAAACTTTCTTAACTCCCTATAAAAAGGTGGTTGGTGGTAAAGACCTCCGGAAATACGGAACAACATATCTTGTTTCCAATTGGGTTTAATGGTAAATTGTGCTCTTGGGCTTATGGTTACATTAGATGAAGTTTCGTAACCTTGTGCGTCTACTTGCCAATAATGTGCACGAACTCCAAAATTTAAAAAATAATCTGCGTTAGCAAAACTTCCGTTTTTACTCCATTGCGTGTATCCAGAAAGACGATTAATTTTTACAAAATTAGTGGCACGAACATAATTATAAGGTGCAAGAGGGCCAACGTTAGGATTATAAGGTTGGTCGTTTACAAGACCCAAATCTAAATTTGGTAGATTGTAGCCCGCAGAATCTACTTGCTCCCACTCTACTAAACGGTCACGAATATCCTCGAATGTATATTTTGCTCCCCAATCTAATTGACTGGTGTTTAATTTATGATTTCCTTTTATTTCGAAATTTGCAATTAGGGCATCTAAATTGTTACGTGCATGGGTAAGTTGACTCCCCGCTCCTCTTGAAAATATAACATCCCCAAAAGTTTCTGAACCAATATTGGAATCTACTTCTCCTAAACGATAGCGAGCCTCGATATCATAATATTCTTGCTCTTTTGTATTGTATAGAGAAGCTATATATTTAATTTTAGAATTTTCAGTTACTTTTTGAGTCGCTTTAAATGCTCCAAAATACGTTTGATACTGATCTTTTTCTTGACCTTGATACTGAATTAACAAAGCAATTGGATTGTCAATGGTACCGAAATTGGTTTGACGAGAAAGCGGTTGATAATTGTATTGATTTTGAGAAATGTTTCCTAAAAAAGAAAGATCCCATTTAGCATTGATGTTGTAATTGAATACCTGTTGAACATCTACAAATTTAGGTTTATAATTTGCATCTGTTTCTTGAGAATTTACCAACATGGCATTGTTTCTGTATCTTATAGATGTAATTCCGCTAAATTTTTGATTCTTATTTACGTAATCAACAGTTGCGGCTGCTCCTAAAAAATTAGCATTAATAATTGCTTGAAATTTAGTAGGTCTACGATATGCAATATCTAGTACCGAAGAAAGTTTATCTCCATATTTTGCTTGAAATCCACCGGCAGAAAAATCGATAGACTGTAACATATCTGTATTTGTAAAGCTTAACCCTTCTTGTTGTCCAGATCGAATTAAAAACGGACGGTATACTTCGATTTCATTAACATAAACTAAATTTTCGTCGTAATTTCCCCCACGTACTGCATAGGTGGTACTTAACTCGTTATTAGAGTTAACCCCGGGTAGTGTTTTTAGAATATTTTCGACCCCAGCATTTGCACCAGGAATTAACCTTATAATTTGAGGTTCTATAGTTGTAATACCTTCAATACGTTTACGACCGTTTTTAGAGACAACAATTTCCCCTAACTCTTCAACATTATTTTTAAGAACTACATTTAATTCATAATCCTCATTAGGTTGTAATTGTAATTTAACAGATGATTTTTTTAAACCAACATGTGTAAAAACAATTGTGATATTTTTTTTAGCTGGAATTTTTAATAGATAAAAACCTGTAGCATTACTTTGTGTAGAGAGATCTTGATCCAATACAGAAACCGAAACGTTTGATACGGGTTGCTGATCTTCGTCTAAAATAATTCCTTTAATTTGTGCTTGTTGCGCCGAAGTTAATTGAGCGACAAATAGAGAGAGTAAGAAAATTACGAGCTTAAAATTTTTCAATTTTATTAGTTTTTGGTTTTATAGAATGATGCGTCTAATGTAGATGAGTTTCCGGCCTTATCTGTTACCATTATTTTTAAAACATTTTTACCATCTTCATAAATTGCGTCACTAAAGTAATGAATTAGTGATTTAGTTTTATAATCATAATCCATTAAAATCCATTTTCCGTTTAAATAGCCGGCATACGATTTAATACCAGACAAATCATCACTTATATATACTACTATTGAATCTTTAGAATCAAGATTATCTCCATCTTTAAAATTAAGTCCAAAAATTCTTGGATTGACAGTATCCGATAAGATTTGATATTTACCTAAAGTTTTGGTTTTAGCAGAAAATTTAGTCCCCTTAATTTGAGTATTTACATGTGTAATTTTATTTTTTTCGACTAAAGCTATAAATGATTTTTTAGGATCCAGACCTTTTTCAATCAAATCTTTAGCTTCAATCTCTATCGTCATGTTTTGATATGCAGGAACAATATCTTTATGTAATTTAACAGTTGAATTGTTTACATC
>CAVBJB010000184.1:0-4546 GCA_963595625.1 Lachnospiraceae bacterium
AGCTCCTGCCTTCCAAGCAGGTTGTCGCGAGTTCGAGCCTCGTCTTCTGCTCCAAAACTTAATAGAAGTTTTAAAAGACTATTTGCAGAAGTAGCTCAGTTGGTAGAGCTCCTGCCTTCCAAGCAGGTTGTCGCGAGTTCGAGCCTCGTCTTCTGCTCCAATAAAAAACTCCTTAGATATTTCTAAGGAGTTTTTTTTATTTTACACAAAGGCTGAAAAGCCAGTTATACTGCGACCTACAATCAAGGAATTAATTTCTTTTGTTCCTTCGTAGGAATAGATGGCTTCTGCGTCAGCTAAAAAACGAGCAACGTTATATTCCAATAAAATTCCGTTCCCGCCCATTACTTCTCGAGCTTGTGATACTATGTCTCTGGTTCTTAAGGAACAAAACACTTTTGCTAAGGATGCATGTTCATCTTTTAAAAGATTACTATCCTGCATCTCGGATAATCTAAAAACTAAGGTTTGCATAGCTGTTAAATTGGACAACATCTCGACTAAATGATTTTGGATTAATTGAAACGATGCTATTGGTTTACCAAATTGCACACGGTTGCGGGTATAATCTAAAGCATTTTCATAAGCTCCGCGTGCTACTCCAACTGCCATCCAAGCTACTCCGGCTCTTGTCATTTGTAAAACACGAGCGGTATCTTTAAATGTATTTGCGTTTACCAACTTATCCGCATCTGGTACAAAACAATCGGTTAAGGTGATCATTCCGTTTTGTACGATTCGGAGTGCCATTTTTCCTTTAATTTTTTCTACACTATAGCCTGGATTATCTTTGGTGACAACAAAACCTTTTACTTGTCCGTCTGCAATGTCTTTAGCCCAAATAATGATTAAATCTGCAAAGGTTGCATTTCCTATCCATTTTTTTTGACCGTTTAATACCCAGCCACCTTCAACTTTTTTACAAGTGGTTGTCAAACCTTGAGAGGCTGCAGATCCAACTTCAGGTTCTGTAAGTCCGAAAGCGCCAATGTACTCTAATTTTTGCATTTTAGGTAGCCAACGTAGTTTTTGTTCCTCAGACCCACACTCGTATATACTACCCATGGCTAAGCCGGATTGTACTCCAAAAAATGTAGCCACTGATGCGTCTATGCGAGCAATTTCGCTTGCTATAATTCCGTCTAATAATGACGATTTCCCTGCGCAACCGTATCCTTTATAAGTTATTCCGCATATGTTTAATGAGGCTAGTTTTGGAATAATCTCGAATGGAAACGTGTCGTGTAACCAGTTTTCATTAACCAGCGGTTTAATTTCTTTTTCTAAAAATGCTCTGACATTTAATTGTAATGCTCTATCCTCAGGACTTAGTTTAGTACTCATGTCATAAAAATCAGAATCAATAGAAGGTAATTCTCTTTTTTTACTGCTGGGATTAAGCATTTTCATCATTCCGTTAAGTTTCTTTTCATCTAAATTAGATAGGTTTTGTATAACTTCTTCCAAATTAACCTTTTCATTTAATTTAGCTATTTTATCTAAATCAATAATTTTTAAAAGCTTTATGGTTTGTCTGATTTTTTTAAACATAATATGGTGTTTATACAGCAAACGTTTGTTAGAGTAAAATAGTCTAATAAAAAAAGACAGATCTAATGATCTGTCTTTCATCTTATTTAAGTTCTGATAAATCAGAATTTGGTTGTAGCTCAATAGGAGTTTTATTTTGTAAAAAAAGGCGTGCCGGAAGGTTTCCTTTAAGGCTGATTTTATCTCCCAACACTTCAAGCCAGCTCCCTTCGCGTAAGCCTAAAACGGGTTGTGTATTTAAGGTATGGAATTCATTAATTCTTGTTTCCCTAGTTTCTCCCATATGGGTTGACCCCTCGATAGGATCCAAGTAATGTGGGTTTATATTAAACGGAACTAAAGCAAGTGTTTGAAAACTTGGTGGATACACAATTGGCATATCGTTAGTAGTTCCCATCGTTAAACCGCAAATGTTACTCCCTGCAGAACAACCTAAATACGGGACTCCATTTTTAACAGCTTGTTCTATAGCTTCCATAACTTTTGTTTGGTAAAGTTTAGTTACTAATAAAAATGTATTACCACCCCCTGTAAAAATACCCTGAGCTTCTGCGATTGCTTTAGCAGGTTCCTCAAATGTATGAACTCCAACTAGCTTTTTCCCAATTTTAGAAAAAGCTGATGCAGCTTTAGTAGTGTAATCGTCTAAAGAAATTCCGCTAGGTTGTGCATAAGGTACAAATATAATTGTATCTGCGTTTTTAAAATGGTTTTCTAGTTCGGGTAACAAATATTCTAGATACGAGCCATCAAATAAGGTTGAAGTACTCGCTATGATCATTTTTTTCATTTATTTTAAATAAGAATATGCTTGATTTTAGCTTTAAAAGTTTAACAATAATTTATAAAAATGAATAGGAGTGTAGTGATTTTCTAGTGTTATTTTTAAAATACTAAAAAATACATTTTGAAAAATATTTTTACACTGTTGTTGTTTATATGCACTATTCCTTTTATATACGCACAAAATACTAGACTTTTAAATGGGAAAATTACATCTGAAATCGAATCTTTAGATGGTATTACCATATTAAATTCAACCCAAAATTATGAAAAAGTTACTTTACACGGTGGTTATTTTTCCTTAAAGGTTTCCTTAAATGATACTTTAGTTTTTAAATCAGACTTTTTGTATGACTTAACGCATATAGTTACGGAATCAGATTTTAAAACGGATTTACTCCAATTAACTATGATTAAAAGAAGTACTATGCTGGAGGAAGTTCAGATTTTTAAAAAGCCAAGTACATCTTCACTCACTATATTAGATCAACCAGCTAAGCAATATACAACCGCGGAACGTAGGTTAAAAACAGCTAAAGATGGACCTGTAGATTTCATTGCTAATGCTTTTAATGGGAAAAGCAAAGAATTTAGAAAAATTGTTGATTTACAAAAGGAAGAAAAAAAGGAACAAGGTTTACTTGATTTTTTTAATGTTAATGAAATAATTTCGGATTATCATATTCCACAAGATATGCTTTATGCTTTTGCCCAATATGCTTATAGAGATTTTTCTGTTCGTTCGGCCTTGAAACAAAAAAATAAATATTTGCTTCGTTTTTTATTGATTGATATTTCTAGTAATTTTATTAAAGATTATAAACTAAACTAATTTTAAATGTATTTACGTATTTTTCTATTTCTCTTTTTAATTTTTCAATATACTCACGCTCAAGAAAATTTAGTATTGAATGGAAAAATAAATGCAAATTTGGAGGAACTTAAAGGTATTAATATCACCAACAAAACAAAGAAATACCAAAAAGTTACCTCGAACGGTGGATACTTTAGTTTACGTGTTTCAGTTAACGATACCCTTTATTTTACGCACCCTTTATTAGAGACTTCATTACACATTGTTTCGGATACTGATTTTAAGACTGATTTATTACAATTGAATATGAAACCTTTAGCATCTACTTTACTAGAGGAGATTAATATTGTAAAAATGGATCCTGTTGCTATGGGAATTTTACAAAAACCAGCTAAAGAATATACGGCTTTAGAGCGCAAATTGTATACAGCTACAGATGGTAATGAAGTTACCTTAGGTTTATTAACTTCCTTTTCATTAGACGCTATTTTAAATGCCATTAACGGTAGGACTAAAGAATTAAAAAAAGCCGTTTATCTAGAAAAAATATCTTTGATTGAACGGGATATTCTAAAAATGTTTGATGAAGAGGAGATTTCTTCAACTTATAATATTCCTATGGATAAAATACACTTATTTTTAAATTATGCTGCTTATGATCCAGAACTTGTAAATGCAATTAAAACCAAAAATAAAGGTTACACCTCATTTATGTTATCTAAAATAGCATCTAACTTCCACCAAATACAGGATTAATGAAAAATTACTATTATTTACTACTTCTATTTTTTAGCCTATTTGCTACAGCACAAATTAATAAAACACCTGAATATATATACGGGAGATTATATTCTGATTCCTTAAAAGTAGATAACGCTGTTGTTGTAAACAAAACTCGTAAAACGGAAACACGAGGCAGCCAAGACGGGTCTTTTAAAATTTTAGCATTACCCAAAGACACGCTTTATTTTAATCATCCTAATATTGTTAGCATGCAATATGTGGTTGAGGATATAGATTTTAAAATAGATTTAAAAATTCAAGTCTATCCCAAAAGTACCATGCTAGAAGAAGTTATGATATACAAGTATAATTTAACTGGAGTTTTAAAAGCAGATGCTAAAAATATTCCTACCTATTATCGAGACTTTAAGTCAGAAATGGCAAGTTTGGTAAAAGGGTATGACTTAAATCCTGAAAGTTTTAATAGTAGAACTCTAGAGTCTAGTGTACAAGGTGTAATGTCTGGAAACATTAAAACCAGCGCTTACAATCCTGATTTTGTTAAAATAGGGAACTATATAGCAAAAGCTCTTAAAAATAAAGATCCTAAAATTCCTGAAACCAAACTTCATGACAAAATATATGTATCTATTGGTAAGTCAAATATTATGGAAC
>CAVBJB010000185.1:0-4541 GCA_963595625.1 Lachnospiraceae bacterium
TTATTGCGGTTGCAAAAGTACATTATTTTTTTAAACTTACAAGTTAAAAAACTATTTTTTGTTTTATAAATCTTGTTCCCTTTGCGATTGCGAGTGCAAATATCGAAATATAATTTTAATCTGCAAACATTTTTTAATGCGGGATTTTAAATTATTTTCAAAAATTCTCATTATCAAAACCATACGATTAAAAAAAATAAATATTTTTTTTAATCTTAAAAAAAAAACATGAGGTTAGACCTCATGTTTTATTATTAAGTATATATTTTTAGTACGCTTTTGCAAATAAAACACGTTTACTAGACGGTTTACCTGTTAAGATACATGTACCTTCTTCTTCTTTTTGATCTAAAGGAATACAACGTATAGTCGCTTTTGTTAAATCTTTAATTTTCTCTTCAGTCTCTGGTGTTCCGTCCCAATGTGCTAAAATAAATCCTGTTTTATTTTCTAACACGTCAACAAATTCATCCCAAGTGTTAACCTCAGTAATATGTTCATTACGGAAATTAAGAGCTTTAGTGTATAAATCTGCCTGAATTGTCTCTAATAATTCTTTAATATAGGTTTCGATACCTTCTTTAGAAACAATTTCCTTAGTTAATGTATCTCTACGTGCAACTTCATACGTACCATTTTCAAAATCCTTAGGTCCGATTGCTATACGTACAGGAACTCCTTTAAGTTCGTATTCGTTAAATTTAAATCCTGGTTTAAGATTTGTACGGTTATCGTATTTAACTGAAACTCCCAGCTTACGTAATGATTTTACTAATTCGTTAACTTGAGTAGAAATTTCTTCTAGTTGCTCATCTGTTTTATGAATTGGGACAATTACAACTTGGATTGGAGCTAAGTTTGGAGGTAATACTAAACCATTGTCATCCGAGTGAGTCATGATTAATGCCCCCATTAAACGGGTAGAAACTCCCCATGAAGTTCCCCAAACATGTTCTAATTTACCTTCTTGATTTGCAAATTTAACATCAAATGCTTTTGCAAAGTTTTGACCTAAAAAGTGAGAAGTACCGGCTTGTAATGCTTTACCATCTTGCATTAAAGCCTCGATAGTATAGGTTTCGTCCGCACCAGCAAAACGTTCCGTTTCTGTTTTTGCACCTTTAATTACAGGAATTGCCATAAAATCCTGAACAAAATCTGTATATACTTGGTGCATTTGTTGCGCTTCTGCTAAAGCTTCTGCTTTAGTAGCGTGAGCTGTATGTCCTTCTTGCCATAAAAATTCAGCTGTACGTAAAAATAAACGTGTACGCATTTCCCAACGCACAACGTTAGCCCATTGGTTGATTAATAATGGAAGGTCTCTGTAAGAATTAATCCACTTTTTATAAGTAGACCAAATAATAGCCTCTGAAGTAGGACGAACAATTAACTCCTCCTCTAACTTAGCATTAGGGTCAACAATTAATTTTCCTTTGTTATTTTCGTCGTTTTTTAGTCTATAATGTGTTACAATTGCACATTCTTTTGCAAATCCTTCAGCATTTTTTTCTTCAGCCTCAAACATACTTTTGGGCACGAACAAAGGGAAGTAAGCATTTTCATGTCCAGTTTCTTTGAACATTTTATCTAATTGCGCTTGCATTTTCTCCCAAATTGCATAGCCGTATGGTTTGATCACCATACATCCTCTAACGCCCGAATTTTCAGCTAAATCCGCTTTGACAACCAGTTCATTATACCATTTAGAATAATCTTCTGATCGAGTTGTTAAGTTTTTACCCATTTGTATTATATTTTTGGCACAAAAATTGTTTAACTTTATACTATTAAAGTTTTGACAAAACTAATTAATTTTACATTCATCAACAATTAAAAAAGTGTAATATGAAAAAATTAAACGCTAAAATAAAATTTGTAGGTCTAGCCTCTTTACTTTCAGTAGCTGGGTTAGTTACTTCATGTGGATCTTATCAGAATAATTCATATTACGAAAATGATGGGATTTACAATTCTAATTCATCGAGAAATAGAGTGGTTTCTACACAATCTGTAGATCCAAATATAAATTATAACAAGTATCAAGAATTTTTCTCTGAAGGGAAAGATGATTTTACTGTGTTTACAGATGTAGATAATTACACATCCGCTTCTGATAGTATTGCTATAAATAATCAATCGTATAACTATAATCAACAAAACTTAGGTACGAACGATTATTATGGAAATTGGGGTCAAAACTCTAGTAATGTAACGGTAAACGTATATGATTCAGGATATCCTTATTATGGTGGATACTACAGTAGTTGGGGATGGTATAGACCCTATTACAGAATGTCTTGGGGATGGGGCTGGCCGTACTATGACCCATTTTATGGAGGAATGTATGCAGGTTACTACGGTTGGGGATGGAATAGTCCTTACTATGGTGGATACTACGGAGGATATTATGGAAATTATTATAGACCAAATGTTATAAGAACTAATGGTAATAGAGTTGGCGTAGTTAGAAACAATACGGTTTCTTCTTCAGTTGGACGAAATTCAATTAACAGAAATTCCGGAATTAGAACTAATACAAATACGGTTCGAAATACTGTAGGAACCTCTACTCGTAATTTTAACACAAATACACGTCCTGTAAATCAAGTTACTACAATTAGAGAAAATGGACAAGTAAGACAAGCGGTAATCAGAGACCCACAAAATATTATTAGAAGCCAAAATTCAGGACAAGTTAGAAATAATGTTTCTCAACCCAACTACCAAAATAATACGATAAGAAACAATAATTATCAAAACAACCAAACACGACAAACTACTCCTAGATCACAGTCTATAGACAGAAGTTCATCACCATCAAGAAGTTATACCCCATCTTCATCACCTTCTAGAGGAGGGAATTTTGGAGGAGGAAGCTTTGGTGGAGGATCTAGAGGTGGATCATCTGGTGGAGTTGGAAGACGTTAATTTATAAATTAAAACAGTTGACATGAAAAAATATGCTTTTATTGCCTCACTAATAGTTAGTGCTACAGCAATGGCACAATCAATCACCCCAAACGAAGGTTTAAAATACGGTACAGACCAACTCAATGGGACTGCAAGATTTAATGGTATGGGAGGTGCTTTTGGTGCAGTTGGGGGAGATTTATCTGCCATGGGAATAAATCCGGCGGGATCCTTGTTTTTTAGAAACAATACTGCTTCTATTTCTTTAAAATACGATGCAAATCAAAATAAAGCGGGATTTTTAGGGAATCAAACAAAAACTAGTGCTAACCATTTATCACTAAATCAAGCAGGTGCTATTTTTGTTTACACAAATCCTGAAAGAAATTTAAATAAGTTAGCTATTGGTGTAAATTATGAAACTAAATCAAGTTTTAAAAATAAATATTCTTTTTCAGGTACCAGCAATTCCTCGGATATAGATCAATATTTTTTAGATTATGCTAACGGAAATAATGGTTTGGGTGTTTTTCCTATCCAATACGCTACAGATTATAATTTTTCTGATTTTGGAAATTTTGCAGATCAACAAGCTTGGCTAGGATATAACTCGTATATATTGGATTATGATGCAACAGCAGAAGGATATTATTCGAACATACCAAATGGTGTTACACATTATCAACAAAAAAATGTGGTACAAAAAGGATATAATTCTAAAATCCAATTAAATTTAGCAGGAGCTATTAAAGATAAATTATTCTTAGGGGCTAACTTAAATGCCCATTTATCAACCTCTGAAAAAAACTTTACGATTATTGAAAAAAACAACGGGTTATATCCAACAGGTACTACTGTTAATGATACCTATTTTGATAATTATGTTTTAACAACAGGTGGTGGTTTTAATCTAGATTTAGGTGCTATTTATAAAGTTAATGATGCTTTTAGATTTGGAATTTCTTACGCATCTCCTACTTGGTATAATTTAAAAGATGAAGTTCAACAAGGAATCTATACCGTAAGGACTGAAGAAACAAACCCTAATGATTTTATAGGAAGTAGTATTTATCCACAAGCAACAACTGTTTTTGATTCCTATAATTTTAGAACACCAAGTAAATTTACAGGAAGTATCGCTGCAATTGTTGGAAAAAAATGGTTAATCAGTGCGGATGTTATTACAACAGATTTAAGTAAAACGAAATATACAACTAGTGGGTTTGATGTTGTAAATAATTATTTTACTGATAATTTACAACGTACGTATGAATATCGAATCGGTACAGAAGTTTTACTAGATAAATTTGCTATTAGAGGAGGATATAGATTATCTGAATCCCCATATAAAAATCAATCCTTTAGTCCTAATAAAGATACATCAACACTATCTGCTGGGATTGGTTATAGCTTTGGAAAAGCAAGATTGGATTTATCTTACAGTCTAACAGATCGTAATTTTAACGAAGAGTTTATATCAAATAATTGGCAAAACTCTGCAGACATTAAAAATAAAAACAACGCAGTTACTTTAACATACACCGTTAATTTTTAAATATAAATTTAAACGCTTACCTAATAGGTAAGCTTTTTTTGTTTAAAATAATGCCAAACATTTGGTGTACAAT
>CAVBJB010000186.1:0-4500 GCA_963595625.1 Lachnospiraceae bacterium
AATTGTTTGAGCTCTTTTAAAACGTAAGGAACTGGAGTTTTAAAAAGCGAGTGCGTAACACGCGACGCGTAAAAAACGACGGTAGGAGTTTTTGTACGCGGAACGCCCAATTATCAAAACCTATTTAACAAATAACACCCTTTTGAGCGTTACAAAAGGGTGTTTTAGTATGTTAATATTTTAATTGTATGTTAAGTTGACGGCCTTCTTTCTCGGCTTTTTTATCAGCATTAATACCTATTACAGATCCTAGGGCAACTCCTAGCGGTAGTCCTATTCCTATTAAGCCCATGTTTTTGGTAAGAAATCCTAACAGGGTTCCAAAGGGTAAACCAAAAGCGGTCATGCCTACGGCTAACCAAATGTTTCGATAATAATTTATGGGTACAATTTTAAGATGCTTTTCGAGGTTTTTTAATATAAGGCCTTGTTTGCTCTTTACTAATCTCATGTAGGAACCGTTTGTAGCCGTTGATGTGTTTAATTCCTGAATGTCTTTATTAAGCAATGCAGTAACCTCATCTGGGATTTCTCTTTTATTAATCTCCTCAATTAATTGCTCAAATTGGGTAAAAAGTTTTTTAAGCTTTGGATTAGATTCTAGATCTTGTGTTGTGGTAGGTTTATCTATTTTCATAATTTGCTGGTTTGGTTTGCTAAATATAATGCTAAATAATAAATTGCGAAATTTATTTTGCGTTAGCGGGTGGAGCATTGTTTGAGCTCTTTTAAAACGTAAGGAACTGGAGTTTTAAAAAGCGAGTGCGTAACACGCGACGCGTAAAAAACGACGCTAGGAGTTTTTGTACGCGGAACGCCCAACTTTAAAACCATTTACGCCATTTAAAATAACCTAACATAGCTAAAACAAGGATTACCATTAGCGCCCAAACGTAGTAATACCCGTTGGTATAATGAAGCTCGGGGATGTTATCAAAGTTCATACCGTATACGCCAACAATAAAGGTTAAGGGTATAAAAAGTACGGATACTATGGTTAAAACTTTCATAATCTCATTCATGCGGTGGCTTTGCATGGAAAAGAAATAACTAGTAGCGTTCTCGGTTTGGACCAATTCGTCTTCTATTTGGTCGGCAATTTCTAGGATTTTGTTGTGAAGTTTAGAAAAATACACAGCATTAGTTTCTTCTAGGAACGGATACTCGGTACTTATGGTCGAACTTTTTACTGAGGTTACAACTTCTTTAAGCGGAATAATCACTCGTTTTAAATCGAGGTAACAGGTTTTTAAATCCTGAATATTTTCGAGCGTGGTTGGGGTTTTGCTTTTTTTAACTTCGAGCAACACAAGTTCTAAAATTTCTTCTAGACGGTCCAAAAGGGTGTAATAATTTTCGAGCATAGCATCGGCCAAAAGATAAAACAAATAGTCTTCGCCTTTTCTGCGTACGTTGCCTACGCGTGTACGTATGCGCTCTCTAATAATTTCGAATAAATTGTTATGTTTTTCCTGAAAGGAAATTAATACGTTTTCTTTTAAAAGAAAGGATACAGGTATTACCTCAACTTTACCGTTAATTAAAAGTTTGTTTACGGATTTTATATTACAAGAAATTACGGTATCTGTCTCCTCTAGCTTACTGCGTCTGGCTGGAGATAATACGTCTTGCAAAAGTGTATTAGGAATGGAAAATAGATTTCCCAAATGTTTAAAAACTTCGGGCTGATGTAGGCCGTGAACATTAAGCCAAATCATTTTAGAAGGCTCCATGTTTTGTAAGGCCTTTTCTATATCTTTTAATTCGTTAGATTGTACTTCCTTCACTTCCTCGTCGTTATAAATAAAGAGCTGAAAATTAATAGGCTCTTGGGTATAGGCTCCATGATACTCAAAAGTATAGGGCTGTACGGTAATGGGTGGTTTACGCTTACTATTTTTCAAAACTTTAAATTAAGGTATGAGGTTTTAAATTATTAGTTAATTTTACATAAAAATAATCAAAAAATGAATACGCTTTTAACCAATATAAAACAATTACTACAAATTAGAGAGGGGGAATCATCGCTTTTGCGCGGTGTGCATATGCAGGAACTCCCTCTTATAGAAAATGCTTTTTTGTATATTAAGGACGGACTTATTGAGGCTTACGGCCCAATGGAGCAAATGCACGATCATTACGTTGCCGAGGTTTTAATAGATTGTACCGACCGTGTGGTTATGCCTACTTGGGTAGACAGCCATACGCATTTGGTGTATGCGGGTAATAGAGTTCAGGAGTTTGTAGATCGTATTAATGGTCTTACCTATGAGCAAATTTTTGAACGTGGAGGCGGAATCCTTAACAGTGCCGACCGTCTACAAAAAGCTACTGAGGAGGAGTTATACGATCAGGCCGAAAAACGTTTGTTGGAGGTAATTGCTCAAGGTACGGGCGCTATCGAGATTAAATCGGGCTATGGCCTTACTACGGAGTCTGAGCTTAAAATGTTACGCGTAATTAAAAAACTAAAAGATAATTATCCGTCCCTGCCTATTAAAGCTACTTTTTTAGGTGCTCACGCCTACCCTGCCGCTTATAAAAACAATCCGAAAGGCTATATCGATTTAATTTGCGAAGAAATGATTCCGGCTGTAGCACAGGAGCAACTTGCAGATTATGTAGACGCTTTCCTAGAAACGGGGTATTTTAGTGTAGAGGATACTGAAAAGATTATTTTAGCTGGGCAAAAGCACGGGCTTAAGGCTAAAATTCACGTCAATCAGTTTACGGCCATAAACGGGATCGAGATGTGTGTTAAACACAACGTACGCTCGGTGGATCATTTAGAAATTGTGACAGAAAAAGACATTGAAGCCTTACAAAACTCAAACACCATCCCGGTGGCTTTACCTACTTGTTCGTATTTTATATCGATACCCTACACGCCGGCGCGCCAAATGTTACAAGCAAACCTACCGTTGGCTTTAGCATCCGACTATAATCCAGGAACTACACCGTCCGGAAACATGAACTTTGTAGTAGCCACAGCGTGTATAAAAATGAAATTAACGCCAGAGGAGGCTGTAAACGCCGCAACCCTAAATGCTGCCTTTGCCATGGATGTAGAAGATAAAGTAGGAAGTATAACCAAAGGAAAATTTGGAAATGTAATTATTACCAAACCAATTCAGAGTTATTACGAAATTCCGTACCGCTTTGGCGATCATTTAATAGAAAAAGTTTTACTTCAAGGTAAAGAAATTCAATAATATTTTGGGCACTCCCCCGCCAGAAAAAGGCGGGGTCGGGCTGTCCGCCGTCGCTCTTCCTCCATTTCATTACGTAAGGAGCTCCACAAGGCTCCCATCCCTAGTGCAACACTACATAGATTACGCGTGTTTTATTTAACTTTTACCGCTGCACTAAATCCTATTTCTTAAACGTTTATCCTAAAATATGTACAACCTATGAAAGATAAACATTTACCTAACCGAATCAGGGTTTTAATCCCTTCCCAAATGAAGGGGGTATGTTGTAACACCATAGGGAAACTAACTTTACAACATCCGGAACAAGCCAAAGTAAAATTTGAACAACTAAAAAATAAACTTCTAAGTATTAATATCTGGAATGATTACACCGATCAAACCAAAGCAAATTTTAAACTCTACGATTTTAAAGGAATACCCGTTTCGCGTTTTCCCGTAAAAGGTGATTTAATTAAAATTAAATTGTCGAGCTATTTAAGTATGTTACAACGAACGGACGATTGGGTTGAAGTATTGGACGTAAATCAAATCATTGAAGAAGATTACTCCTGTGTTTTACTTAAATTAACACCATGTAGCTGCCCAGAGCGGCAAAGACCTAACACCGATCATTTTTTTGATTGTATGGCTACCAATACGCTTATATTGTATGTAAATTCTAAAAAGGCTTATCTCTCCGTACACGGTCGCAATGAGATGCCTAATTTAAACCCTTCAAATAAATTAAAAATCTTACGCAATATCGTACTTGCAAATATGGGCTTTATTGGTTTTAGCAAAATGCAATGGCAAAGCCTTATAGACGGTTTGCTTTCCGAATAAAAAATCCCCATAGCATTTCACTATGGGGATTTTATTTTACTTATCTAATTTTTTCTTTAAAACATCTAACAGCCTAATTTCAAAATCTCGAATTATAGTTTCCGCCCAAAAATTAGCATAAACATTTACTTTAGAGGCTATACTATATTCGCATTGCAATCGTACTTCACTTCTATTATCATCTAATGGAACAATGTAGTAACTAATTCTGTCAAATGTAAATTGATTACTATTTAGCACATGTTGATCTGTGGGTTTATTCCTTAGGGTTGATTTTGCAATATCGATACTAAAATCAACAAACGCATTCGTTTTATAATCGGTTATGGACTCATAAAGTATCATGCCCTCGGTAAAATATCCTTTTCTAAAATAATCTTCTTCATTTTTTTCTACAATAGATTGTACAGGCCTAGGAATACCTAATGTTTGGAAAATACCAGAAGTGTATTCTTTGTCCGTTATT
>CAVBJB010000187.1:0-1380 GCA_963595625.1 Lachnospiraceae bacterium
ATGTTTAGTTGTAACTCTGCTAATTCTTTAAATGAATTGACACATGAAGTATTAGTATTCCAAAATGTATTTTCGAATTTGTAAGCTAAATCAAGGATTTCTTCATCTATTAATGCTACCCTTAATATATAGTTTTGTAGTTTACAAACTTCACATTCTTCATCATCTAGGTATATATTATAATTATTAATACTATACCCTTTCTCATCACATCTTTCAGCAATTGCTGTAAGAAAGTCAAACGCATCTAGCGGAGTAACTTCATTTAGTAGAACTTTGTTCATAATATATTGTTTTATTGGGTTTTATGTATTTCAAATGTATGTAAAAGAAAGTAACTTATTGAGTTTCAAATGTTAATTAACATTTATCTTTTATGAGCGGTGCTTTTTTTTAAATAAACGTTTAAATATGTAAACAAGTGTTTTTTTATACGCTTAAGCGTTGCTTATATTTTAGATATATTGATAGTAAAGTTGTAATTTTAGTACAAACAAAAAGTTATGAAAGTCAAAAAATTTTCTGGGGAGCTGGTTCTTTTTAATGAAGAAGTTTTTAAAAAGTCTTTACTAAAATCTGGTGCATCTGTGCAAGAAATAGATGAGGTAATTAAAAAGGTTCTGCCTAATATGTACGAGGGTATTCCTACTAAAGAATTATATAATTTTGCTTATACTGAATTACGCATAATTAAAAATTCTTATGCGGCTAGATATAGTTTAAAAAGAGCTTTACGTGAATTGGGGCCAGAAGGGTATTATTTTGAAGAATGGATTTCTAAGCTTTTTATACAATTAGGTTTTAAGTCCTTAACTAGTAAAACTTTACAAGGTAATGCCGTTACTCATGAGATAGATGTTTTAGCAGAAAAAGATAATGAATTTCATTTATGCGAATGTAAATTTAGAAACGATGAGGATGCTAAAATATCTGTTACTACACCAATGTATTTTTTATCTCGTTTTAATGATTTAAAAAATAATACCTACGATTATTTTGGTAAAAGTTTAAAACCCACCTATGGTTGGTTAATTACAAATGCATATTTTACTCAAGACTCTGTTGCTTTTGCTAAGCATTACGATATTAATATTTTGTCTTGGGATTACCCCGCAGGTACCTCTTTAAAAAATTTAACGGATAACATGAATTTTTATCCTGTTACTTGTTTAACCACCTTAACCACTGATGATAAAAAGATTTTATTATCTAAAGATGTTATATTGGTTCAGGATATTTGTAATGATCCTAATAAATTACAATTGTTAACTTGTAATGATGAAAAAAAAGCTTTGATTTTAAAAGAAGCTAAAGAATTAGTGGAAACAAAATTATAGTTTTATTTTTGTAAAAAATACGCAAAAATGAATTGTCCTTGTT
>CAVBJB010000187.1:1390-4459 GCA_963595625.1 Lachnospiraceae bacterium
GTCCTTGTTACTCTGGCAACGCCTATGCAGTTTGTTGTCAGCCTTACCATACTAAAGAAAAAAATGCACCTACTGCAGAGGCTTTAATGCGTTCTAGGTACAGTGCTTTTGCTACGCATAATGCTACATATTTAATGAATACGACTTTGCCAGCAAAAAGAAAATTTCATGACGAACAAGATTTGCTTGAATGGGCTAAGGAAAATACGTGGACCAATTTAGAAATAATAGATACTGCACCAAATATTGTAGAATTTAAAGCATACTATACTGATAAAAACGGAATTCCCCAAATTCAACAAGAACGATCTAGATTTCAGAAAATGGGGGATCGATGGTTTTATGTTGATGGGATTTGGAAATAAAAAAAGTCAAGGTTTAAACCTTGACTTTTTTATAGTTGCTTATTAAAGGTTCTTCCGTCGGCTTGTGCTTTAGGTAAAACGGTTATATCTGCTAGTTGTACGTGATCTGGTTGTGTTAGTGCAAAAGCAATAGTATTGGCAACTTCTTCCGCATGTAAAGGATCAAAACCTTTATATACATTATCAGCCTTTTGCTCATCTCCTTTAAATCTCACTAAAGAAAATTCAGTTTCTACAGCTCCTGGTGCAATACTAGTAACTTTAATTCCTTGGTTCACTAAATCCAATCGCATCCCTTTTGTTAAAGCTTCTACTGCCCATTTAGAGGCGCAATACGTGGTTCCGTTTGCATAAACTTCCTTACCTGCAATAGATGATAAATTTACAATGTGCCCAGTTTGATTTGGTACCATATAAGGTAAAACGGCTTTAGTAACATATATTAACCCTTTTACATTGATATCAATCATGGCTTCTAAATCCTCTAGATCAGCATCCTGAAAACTGGCTAAACCATGTGCATTACCTGCATTGTTTATTAAAACGTCGATTTTTTTCCAATCTGTTGGTAAAGATTCAAAGGCATTAAAAACAGATTGTTTATCTCTTACATCAAAACTTAGTGTTTTAACTTCTGTAATACTTTTTAATTCAGTTGCTAATTCTTCTAATCGTTCAGTTCTTCTTCCACAAAGAATCAATTTATAGTGGCTAGCAATTTTTTTAGCTGTTGCCCAACCAATACCAGAACTTGCCCCTGTAATTATTGCTATTTTCATAAAGGTTATTTTCTTTTAAAAATACAATTTATATTTTAATTGTATTAGAAACAAGGGTTTGTTTTAAGCCTTGTAAAACGCAAAGCCACAAATAATTAAAAAAGGAACATTCTTTTTTACGCGCAACATCCCAAATCTGAACCTCTTTGTTTTTATTTTTTGTATTGCTTTTTAAAAATAGATTGGTGATGGCAGACATAACTTTTTTACTTTCTTTACCATCTTCTTTAAATAGGGTAACTTTTAAATCTGAATAATTCATACCAAAAGTTCCGTTGGCTTTGTATTTATTCCCTTTAAAATTAAAGTAAACTTTCGTAAGTAAACCATCAACTCCTACTTTTATATAGGGCTTTATAAACGGATTCATACCTTTTGCTGGAAAATTTAATATGGTACCGTTAATTGTAAAAGGATCGTTTACATCCATTATATTAAATCGCCAAGTAGCATTTAAGTTAGAAGAGTTCATGAACTTGGTTTGAACGTTAGCTACTGTTTGTGGTAATTTTTTTACTGATTTTCCGCTAAACACATTTTGTATATGAGCATTAAAATTTGCAAAAGTTAATTTTCCAGGAGAAATACTGTTGGCATCGACCTCCTCGTATTCTAGGTGCGAATTTTTTATGTTTATTGAGTTTATTGCCAATCCTATCGGAAGTTCGCGTAGCTTTTTATTGTACATATGATTTTCAACCATTTGCGTAGGAGGGAGGGTACTTCTATAAATATTGCAAAATATTGAATTGAGCTCTACATTGTTAATTTGTAAATTAAAAGTATCTGAATTATCAAACAACCAATTCACACCTTTGCAAATAATTTTCCCCGTTTTTATATCGTAAATATCTGTTGCCCATTTAAATTTTGAAACATGAACTTTTCTGGAAAATTTTGATTTCATTTCAAGATTAGATAAGACCAAATCTTGATTGTTAAAGGTTACCCCTTGAGAATAGATATCGTAAAATTCTCCTGTATCGTAATGTAGTTTTCCAGTTTTTAAATACGATTTTTTAAAATCGAAAGGTGCTTTTTGCTTTACAGTAGAGTCATTAACTATAATATCTTTAAAGGTTAGATTAAAATCCTTAACACTTAAAATCTTTCGTTTTAAAACGGCATCAAACATGGTGTATTCTGCATTTTTAACTTCAAAATCTTTAATTACAACTTCGTCGTTAAGTTGTGTTGTAGATTTATACTCTGGATTTTGATTGGGTTTGTTTTTTTTAGCTTTTATATTATGTTGTATTGTAGCATCTAGTAAACTTACCTTTTCAACAATTAATTTTTCGTGAATTTTGTTCGATATGTTTTTAATATTAATGTGTACTTTTTTAAGATCTAATACGTCAGTCGAATTAAAAGCAGCTTTCTTTACATCTAATTCCCCAATCTCAATTGGAAAAGGAATTAAAGGTTGTATGATACTTGATGTTCCCATTTTGGCTTCTTGAAAAACGGTTTCTTTTTGATCTAAAATTTGTAATCGAATAGAATCGATGAATATTCCTCCAACTTTTACATAAAATTCGTTAGTATTGTCGTATCCCCAATCTGTTTCTTTTAATCGCAGTTTTGGAACTTTTAAATCAATACGAGTATCGGTATTAAAAGTATTATTTTTAAATTCTTTTTTACTTACTTCAGGTTGTATCCTAAAATCACTCATAAAAAAATCTTCATTATTTAAAACAATTTCACCTGTTTTAATATGCTGTATATCATTTAAATTAGAATATACCGAGTCCATAGAGATGTTGTAATCTTTGTAAGTAAATGGAATATTTTTCCCTACGGTGTATTCTCCCATATGTATCCCCTTTACAATCAAATTTAAATTAAAAACTTGTTGTAATATTTGTTGACCATCCGTACTTAAGTAGCTTATGTTAGCTCCTTGTACAGAAATTTTATTA
>CAVBJB010000188.1:0-4416 GCA_963595625.1 Lachnospiraceae bacterium
GCTTTGCTATCGTTTGTATTGCAAGACATAAAAAATGCTAGTAAACTTACTAAAAGTGCATTCATTGTTTTCATTAATTTTATTTGATTAGTTTGCTTTTGTTATAGAGTTAATTTTTACTTTACAAACAATAGGAATGTTAGTTCCAATATCGTTTTTATCCCCATGGTAACCATACGCTATGTGAGACGGAAAGTAAAATGATACTTCTTCCCCTTGTTTCATTTGTTTAATACCATAGCGTAAACCCGTCATGATATTTTCTTTATCCACTAAATAGCGTTGTGGTTTTGTTTGCTCTTTTGTGTAAATCACGTTTCCATTAATGTCAAATACTTCATATTCGTAATCTACAACATCACCACGAACAGGTAAAGGTAACGCTTCTTCAATTTTTGTATCGTACTTATACCAGTATCCTTTGGTTGACTGGTGGTATTTATTTAAAGTATCTTGTGCAAAGATCTTTTCAAAGGCATCTTCCTCAGAACTTACCAACGCTTTATTACGTTCTATAGATTCTTTAATAAATTTACCCGATGAATGTGAGGTTGGTCTTCTAGCTTCTTGACTATCGCAAGATATAAATCCTACGGCAATACCTAAAAGTAAAATATAATTTTTCATGCTATTAGCTTTGTTTTTCTTCATTTAAAACACGTATAAAAGTGGCTACAGTCTCCTCTAAACTAACCAGAGATTTCCCACCAGCAGCATTAATATGCCCGCCACCGTTAAAATATTTTCGAGCAAATTTATTAACATCTACATCTCCCTGAGATCTAAAAGAAATCTTAATAATATTCTCTAACTTATTCTCTATAAAAATTGCCGTTAAATGAACACCTTCTATACTTAAACCATAATTTACAATACCCTCAGTATCTCCTTTAATATGGTTAAACATATTTAGCTCGTCCTGACTCAAGGTAATGTAAGACGCGTTGAGCTCTGGCAATAACACCAAATTTTGTAACGCTTTACCTAAAAGTTGTAACCTACTATAAGTACTATTACTATATAAATTTGTAAAAACATAATCACTAGCAACACCCAATTCAACTAAATGAGCAACAACTTTATGGGTAACAGCCGTAGTATTAGGAAATCTAAAAGATCCTGTATCAGTTACAATACCCGTATAAATACAAGTAGCAATATCAAGATTTATTAAATCTACATAACCTAAATTACAAATAAAATGGTAAACCATCTCACAAGTCGAACTCATTTTAGGGTCAGAGTACATAAATTTAGCATAAGCATCCGGTAGTTCATGATGGTCAATCATCACAAAATCCGTATCTAAACTAGCCAATTTAGCGCCCATTAAATCCCCAGTTCTATGGAAAGCGTTAAAATCTAAAGTAAAAATAACATCCGCTTGTTCTAAAACAGCATTTCCTTTACTTGGATCATTTTCGTAAATAACCGTACGTTCCGCACCTGGTAACCAAGCCAAAAATTCCGGAAATTCATTAGGAGCAACCACAGTTGCATCAATATCCAATTGTTTTAAAAAAAAGTAAAGTCCTAACGTAGAGCCCATAGCATCTCCGTCCGGGTTTCTATGTGGTATAATAGCTGCTTTTTTAACACCAGCTAATTCATTTTTTAATTGAGTATATTCAGTCGCATTCATCATACTGCGAATGTAAAATATTTTTCTGAATTCTTTTACATAAAATCCTCCCACACCAAACATTTTATATGGGCGTTACCCGCCTAAAAAGGACGGGTCGTGCTGTCCGCACTCGCTTTAGCTCCATTTCATTTCGCTAAGAGCTCAAACAATTGCTACCATCGCTAACGCGCTGCGCCATCTTTCGGAGTTAAATGTGTAAAATTTACACAAAAACAGCACGATTGAATCCAGAAAACAAAATTTCTCAAAAAAAGTAACTTCTATTTTCATAATCTTAAATTATCACTATTTTTGTACATGCAACACAACGTACTTATTTTAGATTTCGGATCGCAATACACACAGTTAATTGCGCGCAGGGTTCGCGAATTAAATATATTCTGCGAAATTTTCCCTTACAATAAAATCCCTACAGATTTGTCTGCTTATAATGCAGTTATCCTTTCAGGAAGTCCATATTCTGTTCGTGCAGAAGACGCTCCACACCCAGATCTTTCTCAAATTAGAGGTAAAAAACCTTTATTAGCCGTTTGTTACGGTGCTCAATATTTAGCTCATTTTTCGGGTGGTGAAGTTGCTCCTTCTAACATCAGAGAATATGGAAGAGCAAACCTGTCTTACATTAAACCAGACGAAAAGTTTTTAGACGGTGTAGCCTTAGACTCTCAAGTATGGATGTCCCACAGTGATACGATTAAAAAATTACCAACTAACGGTGTGCGTTTAGCATCTACTAAAGATGTAGAAAATGCAGCTTACCGTATTGAGGGAGAAACTACATACGCTATCCAATACCACCCAGAGGTTTATCACTCTACAGATGGTAAAAAAATGCTGGAAAACTTTTTAGTTCATATAGCTGGTGTGCAACAAACTTTTACACCATCGTCTTTTGTAGAAGATATTGTAAAAGAAATTCGTGAAAAAGTTAAAGACGATAAAGTTGTATTAGGACTATCTGGAGGTGTAGACTCTACAGTGGCTGCCGTTTTACTAAACAAAGCTATTGGTAAAAATTTATATTGTATATTTGTTAATAACGGGCTTTTACGTAAAGATGAATTCCAGAATGTATTAAACCAATACGAAGGTATGGGATTAAACGTTAAAGGAGTGGATGCTTCGGCACGATTTATGCAAGAACTTGCAGGAGAAAGTGACCCTGAAGGTAAACGTAAAATTATAGGGCGCGTGTTCATTGAAGTTTTTGACGATGAAGCCAACCAAATAGAAGATGTGAAATGGTTAGCACAAGGAACTATTTATCCAGACGTTATTGAGTCTATTTCAGTTAAAGGTCCATCTGCTACTATTAAATCACACCACAATGTTGGAGGTTTACCTGACTTTATGAAATTACAAATTGTTGAACCTTTACGTATGTTATTTAAAGATGAGGTACGTAGAGTAGGAGCAACTTTAGGAATTCATGCAGATTTATTAGGAAGACACCCGTTCCCAGGTCCAGGTTTAGCCATCCGTATTTTAGGCGATATTACTCCCGAAAAAGTGTCTATTTTACAAGAAGTAGATAGTATTTTTATTAACGGATTAAAAGAAGCTGGATTATACGACAAAGTTTGGCAAGCAGGTGCTATTTTATTACCTGTAAATTCTGTGGGGGTTATGGGAGATGAGCGTACGTACGAAAAAGTAGTTGCTCTACGCGCTGTAGAATCTACAGACGGTATGACTGCGGATTGGGTACACTTACCTTATGAGTTCTTAATGAAAATTTCTAATGAGATTATCAATAAAGTTAAAGGAGTAAATCGTGTAGTTTACGATATAAGCTCTAAACCACCAGCAACTATTGAATGGGAATAAAATAATTCAATAAATTATATATAAAGTCGTTACAATAATTAAATTTGTAACGACTTATTTTTTTAACAACTAAGACAATGAAAAAAATGGTAATATTAGCCGCAGCATTATTCATGTTTGGGGCTGTATCTTATGGACAAGCTAAAATTATAGAACATAAAGTTGGTAAAGGAGATACAGTTACATCTATTTCTAGAAAATATAATGTAACCCCAAGTGATATTTATAGGTTAAATCCTGATGCTGTAGACGGAATTAATATTGATGCTGTTATAAAAGTTCCTACCTCTAGCACAATAAAATCAGCGACTACTATAACTACAAGTTCTGCGACAACTCCTGTTGTAAAAACTATAAAGCATACGGTATTACCTAAGGAAACTTTTTTTAGTATCACACAAAAATATGGAGTTACAGAGGCTGAAATTAAAGCTGCAAATAAAGAACTTGTAAAAGATGGACTTAAAAAAGGGACTGTAATTACAATTCCAGCTAAAAAAGTAGCTACACCTGTTAGCAATACCTTAGTTGGATCATCTTCACCTGCAGTTAAGGATGAGGTTAAAACAATTAATGCCTATCATACTGTTGATCCCAAGGAAACTAAATTTGGAATTGCTAAACAATATGGTTTAACTATTGCCGAATTAGAACGCTTAAATCCAGAAATTAAAGACAATTTAGAAAAAGGTATTGTTTTACGTTTAAACGACAAAACTCCGGTTTACAGTGCAGGTGCTAAAACTGTAGATGTACCTGCCCGAAATTTATCTTACGTAGATTACACGGTTCAACCTAAAGAAACTTTGTTTAGTTTGTCTAAAACTTCAGGTTTGTCTCAAGAGGCATTTCTAAAATTAAATCCTAGTTTAAAGGATGGGGTCAAAGCAGGAATGGTAGTTAAAATGCCTTCTGTTTCTAACAACTATAAGGTAAGTGTTACT
>CAVBJB010000189.1:0-4409 GCA_963595625.1 Lachnospiraceae bacterium
TAATTACAATACTGATTTAAAAATTTGGTATAAAATATCGCAAAATGTTACATATAAAATGGAGATTTTAAGCGCAAAAATAATTAAAAATTATAATACTATTTTTAGTAATGTATTTATAAATGAACAAACAAATCATTTTGATTTTTCATTCACTAAAAACACAACGCTTATAGATCCAAAATCCAAAACAAAATCGGCTACGTATTGGGAAAATCGTAGACCTATTCCTTTAGAAAAACTAGAACATAAGGATTTTAAAGTAAAAGATAGTTTACATAAAGTTATAATTCCAAAAAAAGATAGCAGTATTAAATATAATCATACAAAATTTAGTTTTAGCAATGTTTTTGAGGGATATAATAATTACTTTAAAACTTCAAAAATCAACCTAAAATATTCAGGAATTATAGACAATGTAAGATATAATACTGTACAAGGTTTTAATACAAAACTTAATTTAGAGACAAGTATTTACGGAATTGTTAAAAACGGAATTACACTAGGTACAAATCTAAGTTACGGTGTTTCAGAAAATAAGTTTAGGATTAACGGGTACATACAAAAAAAAATGAACCGCACTTTAGATCAAAGCATAAAAATTAGTGGAGGTTCAGATATTTTACAATATAATACTCAAGCTCCAATTAATGAAATTATAAATTCAGTAGCAAGTTTAGCATTTAGAGAAAATTTTGCTAAATATTATCAAACTCAATTTATAAATGTAGCGTTTCAAACCAATCTTACCGAGTATTTAAAGGGATTTATTCAACTAAATCATACTTACAGATCAGCGTTACAAAATAACAGTAACAACAACATCTTTAATTGGGATAAAGAATTTACATCCAATAACCCTCTAAATCCTAAAAACGATGATTTAGCTTTTAAAAACAATTCTACATCTAAACTTAAAATGTCAGGAATATTAAATTTTAATAAAGATCAAAAAGGAGAAACAAAATTTCCAGTACTTAAACTAGATTATGAACATGTATTTCAATCAAACATCAAAAATTACGCTTTCCAAAAATTAGAAACCAATGTAAATTACAATGTAAAACTTAAACAATTCGGGAGTTTTTCGAGCAATCTAAACCTTTCCTCTATCTTTAATAAAAGTCAAGATTTATTATTTATAGACTATAAGCATTTTAACGGCAATCAAACCCATATTTTTGATCCTACACAAAATAACACCCAATTCAATTTGCTACCATACTATAAATATTCTACACAAAACTCAGCAATTACCTTAAATGTTGTCTATAACGATAAAGGATTCATCATAAATAAAATCCCACTTTTAAAACATACTCAGTTTAATTTCATCGGAAATTTAAATTTACTTTCAACCTCTAACAACAAACCATATATTGAATATGCCACAGGATTTGATAATATTGGATTTGGACCTTACCGAATATTTAAAGCTCAATACACCTTTACCAACCAAAATACACATGGTTTTATTTTCGGCATAAATACTACTATATTTTAATCAGGGCGTTACCCTCGCCGCATAAATCAAGGTAAAACACAAATAGCGAATGGCTCGGGTCGGGTCATTCGCTATATCTTTTTATTTACACCCCTCCACTACGTTGCGGCCTAAAATAAAAAGGATGCCGCTCCTACCCCTAACGCTTCTAAAAGATGATAGGATTCAGATTGCAGATTTAAGAATTCAGGTTTCCGATTTAATAATTTAGATTTTGGAATTTAGATTTAAGAATTTCAATAATACTATCTCAATATACTCTTGGATATTTAACTTCGAAAGTCTTCTATCTTTCTTCTTTTCTCTTTTCTCTTTCTTCTTTTTAAAAATATAATGCGATAAACTACTTGCATAGCCCCGATTGGAGCGGCATCCTTTTAGGAGTGGCTGAGGCTCTCGAAGCCACCTCTAAAAGATACAGCGTAAAGCGGGTGGATAAACTTTGTGTAATGTGATACGTTAGCGCTCCTAAAAATTATTTACTTCTTGGATGGTAATCCGTAAGAATTTTGGTTAAATGTTTACGATCCAAATGCATATAAACCTCAGTTGTAGTTATACTTTCGTGGCCTAACATAATTTGGATGGAACGAAGGTCTGCTCCATTTTCGAGCAAATGGGTAGCAAACGAGTGCCTGAAAGTATGGGGAGATATGTTTTTCTCTAGATTTATTTTAACAGCTAAATCCTTAATAATTGTAAAAACCATAGCACGGGTTAGTTTTTTACCTCTACGGTTTAAAAATAAAGTATCCTCGTGCCCCTTTTGTATTAACAAATGGCTTCGTATTAAATTTTTATAGTTTAGAATGTATTTTATCGTAGTTTCACTAATGGGAACAAAGCGCTCCTTACTGCCTTTACCAGAAACTTTAATAAAGCCTTCATTAAAAAATAGATCAGAAATTTTTAAGTCGATGAGTTCGCTTACGCGCAAACCGCAACTGTAAAGTGTCTCGAGCATGGCACGGTTACGTTCTCCTTCAGGCTTAGAGAGATCTATTGCTGCTATTAAATCGTCGATTTCCTGAGAACTTAAAGTATCAGGCAATTTCCTACCAATTTTAGGTACTTCGATCAATTGCATGGGATAATCCTCACGGTGTTTCTCGAAAACTAAATATTTGAAAAAACTTTTTAATCCAGAAATTATACGGGATTGACTGCGCGCATTTACGTTTTTAGAGGTCCAATATATAAATTCTGACAGCTCCGTTTCGGATATTTTTAAGGGTGAAATATCCATATTATGATCATTTAAATAATTAATAAGCTTTAAAATATCTAATTCGTAATTTGATATGGTGTTTGTTGATAAACCCCTTTCTATTTTTAAAAAAAATTTATAATCCGTAAGAAGTTTATTCCAAAGTTGCATTTGTTAAAATATTAATAATTACTTTCTTAAATATAATATTTGTAAAGATAAGGAGTTTATAAAGAAAAGTAAAAAATGTAAAAAATGAAACTATTTAATTTTATTACAACAGGAGCATTTGCTTTAGTATTATGCACAAACTCTTTAAATGCACAAACTAACAATGAAAGAGTGTCGAGATTTGGTGTTAAAGCAGGATATAGCCATGCTTCATTAACAACAAGTAGTAAAAAAAATGTATGGAATAACGATCATGATGCAAGATCTGGATTTTATGGAGGTGTTTTTGGTGAATTTTCTCTAACTCCAGAAAAAAGATTTGCAATTCAAGTAGAAGCTTTATATTCTCAACAAGGAGATTCTTATAAATATGATCTAACGCCAAACAATAGAATTACTACAGAGGCTAAGTTAGACTATATAAATGTACCGATACTAGCTAAAGGTTATGTTTGTAACTGGTTAGCATTTTACGGAGGGCCCACTATTGGATTTAAAGTAAGTGAGAAGTACGAAGTAAAATCGTCCGATTCTAATTATATTATTGGAAATGAAGATGATAAAGTACAAACCGTAGATGTAGCTTTAACAGGTGGTGTTACTATTGATATTAGCAACCGCTTTTTTATTGAAGGACGTTACAATCACGGTATTAAACCTATTGTTAGAGGTACAGGAAATAACAATAACAACTCTTACATCCAAGCAGGTATAGGATTTAAGTTTTAAAAGAAATAAAAAAGGCGAGAGTTAACTCTCGCCTTTTTTATTAGAATTTATATCCAACAAAAACTTGTAATACTCCATTTCTAACTTTATAATCATCCGATGCATCTTTTACCATATTAGATAAACCAAAGTTATATCTTGCCCCAAATAATAAATTAGATGGTAATTTATAAGATAAACCTGCTGCAATTGAGAAATCGAAAGATTCTAAATTATCTTTAACATCCGTCTCTGTTTCAGTATCTACAACCCCAGAAGTTTCTAACTTATCTTTAGCACTCACTAAAAATCCAAATTGTGGTCCCACCTCAATAGCTAATCCCTCTGTAGCATAGAATTTTGCGAGCACAGGAACATTGATGTAATCATAATTTGCTTTATATTCTAACCTTTGATTTATAAGTGATGATTCTGTTTCGTATTTAGCCCCCTGAGCTGAATATAAAACTTCTGGTTGAATAGAAAATCGTTCAGCAACTGGAATTTCAACAAATAAACCTAAATGAAAACCAGATTTTGACTCCGCGTTTTCAACATCTCCTGTTAAGTTAGATAAGTTATATCCTCCTTTAATCCCGAACCCAACATCTGGCGTTTGAGCATTTGCATTAAAAATAACTCCAAGTAATAAACTTGCTGATACAAACAATTTTTTCATAATTAATTATTTTAGATTTTCTATATAACTCAAAAAAGCTAAAAAAAGTATTACTAAAATAAAAAAGCCTAGCAGGATGCTAGGCGTTTTATTAGAATTTGTAAGTTAATCCAAACTGAGCAGTTTCAAAGAAGTTATTG
>CAVBJB010000190.1:0-4409 GCA_963595625.1 Lachnospiraceae bacterium
AGCGTATATTGTTTTAAAAAGTTTTTAGCTTGTAATTCAATCTCCGGGAAGTAATTGTCATTAGCTTCTTGAAAGGAACGTAAAGAGGCTAAATAAAAACTTTCTCTGGTTAAATTGTAGTTATTACCAATTTCAATTAAGGTCGAAATAAAGGCATTAACCTTCATAGGAGCATTCGAAATTATTTCGATTAAATCACGCTCTTCTATTCCAAAAAGCTCTAAAGGGATCTCTTGCAATAAATTTGACTGTAAGATTTCGGCTACTGGAGCTAAGTTTTTATCCAATTTTAAGGACACTAATTCGTCATAACTAACATCAAAAGCTTCTGCAAGAAGAATTATTTTATCAGTTTTTGGATATTTTTTTCCCTTTTCAATTTCATTAAGGTAAGACTTAGAAAGCCCCGTAATCTTTGATAATTTAAATAAAGATAAGTCCTTATTTGTGCGAATTTGCTTGACTTTTAAGCCAAAAATTAACTTTATATAATCTTCTTGCATAAAATTTTAATAAAAAAGTTTTGTTAATTAAAACGAAATTATATAATTTAGCGAACGTTCGCTGATAGAGTAAATCTGCTAAATTTTAATTCAAAAGTAAACAAAAATGAAAACACTTTCTGAAACTTTAGAAATATTGATAAAAAATCAGATGGATTACACTGATATTTTAACACCACAAGCTAAAGAATTTTTATTTGAATTACATCAAAAATTTGATGCAAAACGCAAAGCTTTACTAAAAGCACGAGAAGAGCGTCAAATCTATTTTGATGCAGGTAACTTTCCTGATTTTGATCCAGAAACTAAGTCTATAAGAGAAGGTGATTGGCAAGCTGCTGCAATACCAACAGATTTACAAGATAGACGTGTAGAGATTACCGGGCCTGTTGATGCTAAAATGGTAATTAATGCGCTAAACTCGGGTGCTAAAACTTTTATGGCCGATTTTGAGGATAGCAATGCACCTACTTGGGATAACACTATGGGCGGACAACGTAATTTAAAAGCTGCTGTTTCTAAAACTTTGGTTTTTAAAGACGAGGCTAAAAATAAAACCTATGCTTTAAATGAAACTACGGCGGTTTTAATTGTAAGACCAAGAGGACTTCATTTAACAGAAAAGAATATAGTGATTAATGGAGAAGAACTTTCAGGATCTTTAGTAGATTTTGGATTGTATTTTTTTCATAATGCTAAGCAATTGTTAGCTAATGGTAGTGGACCCTACTTTTATTTACCTAAACTAGAACATTATACGGAAGCCCGTTGGTGGAATGAAGTTTTTGAATTTGCTCAAAAATACCTTCAAATCCCGCAGGCAACTACTAAGGCCACTATTTTGATAGAAACCATTACGGCGGCTTTTTGTATAGATGAAATTATTTACGAGTTACGTGATCATATTGCAGGACTAAACTGTGGACGTTGGGATTACATATTTTCCTACATTAAAAAATTTAGAAATCATCCAAATTTTATAGTTCCTAATAGAGACCAAGTAACCATGACCTCCCCTTTTATGCAAGCGTATTCTTTGGCCGTTATAAAAACGTGTCATAAAAGAGCGATACATGCAATTGGTGGAATGGCAGCGCAAATTCCTGTAAAAAATGATGAAGCCAAAAATCAGGAAGCCTTTGCCAAAGTTAAAGCAGACAAACTGCGAGAAGTAACTAATGGACATGATGGAACTTGGGTGGCTCACCCAGGTTTAGTGTCTGTAGCTATGGATGTTTTTAATGAACATATGCCTACGCCAAATCAAATTCATATTAAAAGAGAAGATGTAGTAACTACAGCTGAAAAGCTAGTAGAGCTGCCTTTAGGTACTGTTACAGAAAAAGGAGTTAGAGACAACATTAACGTTGGTATTTTATATCTAGAAAGTTGGTTGTCTGGTAAAGGCGCTGCTGCTTTATATAATTTAATGGAAGATGCGGCAACTGCTGAAATTTCTAGAACTCAACTTTGGCAATGGCATAAAAATAAAGTAGTGTTAGATACAGATAAAGTATTTGATTCTGCATACTACGAAGAATTAAAACAACAAGAATTAAGTAAAATAAAAGACCTAGTAGGTCCAAATGTTTTTGATAACGGAAACTTTAAATTGGCCACTACTCTATTTGATGATTTAGTTTTGCAACCCGATTTTCAAGAATTTTTAACCCTAAAAGCCTATAAACACATTTAATCCCCGCCATTAATTTCACAATACCATCAACATTTAAACAACACAAAAAAATATAAGAAATTATGAATGAGAGAGATTTAAAAAGAGTACAAGCTATTCAACACGATTGGGATACAAACCCACGTTGGAAAGAAGTTACAAGAAATTATACTGCAGAAGATGTAATAAAACTTCGCGGATCTTTAGATATTGAGTACACATTTGCTAAAAATGGAGCTCAAAAACTTTGGGACGGTTTACATACTAAAGATTTTATGGCGGGATTAGGGGCTTTAAATGGTAACCAAGCCATTCAAGAAGTTCAAGCCGGTTTAAATGCTATTTATTTATCGGGTTGGCAAGTAGCTGCAGACGCTAACTTATCTGCAGAAATGTACCCAGATCAATCTTTATATCCTGCAAACTCAGTTCCTATGGTTGTTAAACGTATTAACAATGCGTTACGCCGTAGAGACGAGGTGCAATCTGTAACAGGACAAGGAAACATAGATTATTTTGTTCCGATTGTAGCTGACGCAGAAGCTGGTTTTGGTGGAAACTTAAATGCTTATGAATTAATGAAGCAAATGATTGAAGCTGGAGCTGCAGGTGTACACTTTGAAGATCAACTTTCATCAGCAAAAAAATGTGGTCACTTAGGAGGTAAAGTTTTAGTACCAACTCAAGAGGCAATTAATAAATTATTAGCAGCACGTTTAGCTGCAGACGTTTGTGGTGTACCAACTTTAATTGTGGCACGTACAGATGCAGAGGCTGCAAACTTAATTACATCTGACATTGACCCTCGTGATCATAAATTCATTGTTCCAGGTTCTAGAACGTCAGAAGGATTTTATTATGTAAAAAATGGTTTAGAGCAAGGTATTGATAGAGCTTTAAGTTATGCTCCTTATGCGGATTTAGTTTGGATGGAAACATCTAATCCTGATTTAGGAATGGCTAGAGAATTTGCTCAAGCCGTACGCGAAAAATATCCAAATCAAATGTTAGCGTATAACTGTTCGCCATCATTTAACTGGGCTAAACACTTAACAGTAGCTCAAATGGAAACGTTTAGAGAAGATTTAGCTGCTATGGGTTACAAATTCCAGTTTATCACTTTAGCTGGTTTCCATGCCATGAACACGTCGATGTTTGAATTGGCTAGAGCTTATAATGCTAAAGGAATGGCAGGTTACTCTGAATTACAAGAAAGAGAATTTGCGTTACAAGACGAAGGTTTTGCGGCGGTAAAACACCAATCGTTTGTAGGAACTCAGTATTTTGATTATGTACAAAATGCGGTTCAACAAGGAGCGTCTTCAACTACTGCTATGGCAGAAAGTACAGAGACGGCTCAGTTTCATTAATAGTGGATTTTAGTGTAATAAATCGTAATAAATGTTTTGTGTAAAATTAAAAGCGCTTGGTTTTCCAAGCGCTTTTTTATTTTATCCTCCAAAAAGGTTTCTTAAAAAGGATTTTCTTGTTTTAGGTTCCTGATTAATTGCTTGAGTTGTGTTATTAATATTTCTATTATTTTCTTCTGTTTTTCTCATCAATACATCTTCTTCCAAAATATCATTTAAGTATTCCTGATATGTTTTTTTTTGATCGTCTAAATAGCCGTTAAAATAGTCTTCGGCAGCTTCAACATTAACTTGCTCTTCAATACGTTTTAATTTAACGTATAATTTATCAAAGGTTCTGGCTACGTTTTCGCTTACGCTTTTTCGTCTTCCAATAAACCCGGTGATAACACCGTTGGAGTTTTTTATAATTTCAAATTGAGTAATAACCCAATAATAACGCCCAGATTTTGCCATGTTTTTTACAACTGCGTGAAAATCTTTACCGTTGGAGATGTTGTCCCAAAGAATTTTGAAGATGACTTTAGGCATGTCGGGATGACGAATGATGTTATGGGGTTGTCCCACTAATTCGTGCTCCTCGTAGCCCGAAATATTTACAAAATTTTCATTACAGTACTTAATAGTACCGTTTTGGTCGGTTTTACTTACAAGCTCAATGGTCTTGTCCCAGCTAACCTCTTTGTCCATAGGGGTAATAAATAAATTCATATATATAGTTTTGGTGTTTGTCCTAAAAAAATATAGATTCCTTTATTTTAAATGAAAATTTTAAGTAATAGTTTCTTTGGTTTTTTAAATATATAAAAATTATATTAAAAAAACAAAAAAAGAAGTGCATCATCGCACTTCTTTTTTTTT
>CAVBJB010000191.1:0-4408 GCA_963595625.1 Lachnospiraceae bacterium
CGCGTAAATCACGTAGAACCCCTGTTTGAAGTTTAGTTAAATTTTGTAAGGCTATGTAATTGGTTAAATTTTTAAGTAAAAACGTAATTAAAACCAATGCCACGGTAAACATTAAACCGTATTGTACACCATACTCTTGAGAGTAATGATCTACATAATATGCTATGTAGTTTTGCCAATTTTTTAAAGCATTAAAAAAGCCGGTGTATTCTGGTAATTTAATAATTTCCGTTTTTCTTTCATCAAATAAAACCGAAAGTACAGGCATTATGAACACCATCCCTAAGGTTCCAAATAAGGCATATAGAATATTAAATCCAACATTTTTTACAACGTTGGATTTATATTTTTTTGCATACGGGATTATTTTCTTTAAATTTTCATCCATTAGTTTAATCCTAAGTCTGTAATAATATTTTTAATTTTATCAGCTAAAAAGTCTTCTGCGTCAGCAATTTCATCTACAGATTCAATAGGTAAGTTTACGCTGAAATAAAATTTAATTTTAGGCTCTGTACCACTTGGTCTTGCACAAATTTTAGATCCGTCGGCTAAGTAATATATCAATACATTAGAGCTAGGAACCGTAAGTTTTTCAACCTCACCTGTTAGCATATTTTTAGCATCTCCGCTTTGGTAGTCTTCAATAAAAACAACAGTTTCGTTGTTTAATTCTGTAAAAGGATTTTCACGTAACTGTGTCATCATTGCTTTGATTTCGGCAGCGCCATCCATTCCTTTTTTAGTAATAGAAATTAAATGTTCCTTATAGTATCCGTGGTCAACATAAAGGTTTTCTAATTCTTTAAAAATAGAACTTCCTGCAGCTTTAGCAATAGCAGCAATTTCGCAAACCAATAGGGTAGAAGCTACCGCATCTTTATCGCGTACGGCATCACCCACCATAAATCCAAAACTTTCTTCCCCACCACCAATAAATTTTTGTTCTGGGAAGTCTTTTATAAACTTAGCAATCCATTTAAAGCCCGTTAAACCAACTTTAATATCTACTCCGTAAGCTTCAGCTAATGCCAACATCATTGGAGTTGATACAATGGTAGATCCAATAAATTGTTTTTTACCTTCAAGTTTACCCGCACGTTTCCATTGTTCTAGTAAAAAGGCAGTCATAACAACCATAGTTTGGTTTCCGTTAAGTAAAACCATTTTACCGTCGTTGTTTCTTACAGCAACACCTAAACGATCTGAATCTGGATCTGTACCAATGACAAGATCTGCACCTGTTTTTTCAGCCAATTCTAAAGCCATTGTTAAAGCTTCTGGTTCTTCTGGGTTTGGTGATTTTACTGTCGGGAAATCTCCGTTTGGTTCTGCTTGTTCAGCTACAATATTTACATCTGTATAACCAGCTTTTGCTAATACGTTTGGAATTGCTTTAATTGACGTTCCGTGTAATGAAGTAAAAACAATTTTTAAATTTTGTTTAGCTGTAGCGGGAGTATCAAAAGTTGCGTTTGCAATTGCAGATGCTGCAAAAGCCTCGTCAACTTCAGCTCCAATATAATGTAATAAGCTTGGGTTAGCTTCAAATTTAATGGCGCTGTATTCTAGGTTTTCAATTACCTGAATAATTTCTTTATCCTGAGGCGGAACTAATTGTCCACCGTCTTGCCAGTATACTTTGTATCCGTTATATTCTGGCGGATTATGAGATGCTGTTAAAACAATACCTGCATGGCATTTTAAATGTTTAACCGCAAAGGAAAGTTCTGGAGTTGGTCTTAATTCTTCAAATAAATAAACCTCAATTCCATTAGCTGTAAAAACATCAGCTACAACTTTTGCTAGCGTGTCACTGTTGTGGCGACAATCGTAAGCAATTGCAACTTTTACTTGTTCTCCAGGAAAAGATTGTAGTAAATATTGAGATAAACCTTGCGTGTTTTTTCCTAAAGTGTATTTATTAATACGGTTGGTACCAACACCCATTACGCCGCGCATACCACCGGTTCCAAATTCTAAATTTTTATAAAAAGCATCTGTAAGTTCCCCAGGTGCTTCAGTCATCATTTCTTTAACTTTAGCTTGAGTTTCTTCATCAAAAGGTAAAGTTAACCACGGATTAACTTTATTTAAAATATCTTGATCAATATGCATTGTTGTAATTTTATAAATGTAAAAAGTGTGAAATTTTATAGCGTGGTTCGTTGTTTTTAGTGCGTAAAATAATTTCGCCTAAAAAACCAGCTAAAAATAATTGTGTTCCAATAATCATGGTAGTTAAAGCGATATAAAACCATGGATTATTTGTAACTAAAATAGTAGGTGCTCCTACAGATAGTTTGTAAAGTTTTACAATACCAATATAAAGTGCACTCAGTAAACCAATACCAAACATTAAAGCACCTAAAGCGCCAAAAAAGTGCATTGGTCGTTTACCAAATTTAGATAAAAACCAAATGGTAATTAAATCCAAGAAACCGTTTATAAAACGTTCCATCCCAAATTTAGATGTACCAAATTTACGTGCTTGGTGCTGTACTACTTTTTCTCCAATTTTAGAGAAACCTGCATTTTTAGCAAGTACCGGAATGTAACGGTGCATTTCACCATATACTTCTATGTTTTTAACAACCTTTAAATTGTACGCTTTTAAACCACAATTAAAGTCATGAAGATATACGCCGGATGTTTTTCTGGCTGCCCAGTTAAAAAGTTTTGAGGGTAAGTTTTTCATAACTACATTATCAAAACGTTTCTTTTTCCAACCCGAAACTAAATCATAACCATCGGTCATAATCATTTTATATAAATCCGGAATCTCATCTGGGCTGTCTTGTAAATCAGCGTCCATAGTAATTACCACATCACCTTGAGCTTTCTCAAACCCAGCATGCAACGCCTGAGATTTTCCGTAATTTCTTAAAAACTTAATCCCTTTTACATTTTCATCTTTTTTAGAAAGTATTTCAATACATTCCCAAGACGTGTCCATACTTCCATCATCCACAAAAATAACCTCATAAGTAAAGTTGTTTTTATGCATAACTTCTTGTATCCAACGGTGTAATTCAGGCAAAGATTCCGATTCGTTTAAAAGCGGAATTACAATAGATAAATCCATTTTATATCTCTTAAATCGTTTGACGATTTCTAAAAATTAATCCTAATAAAGCACCAAACATAGCGTGTCCAATAAGTTTTAAACCTAAACCTTTTATAAACTCAATAGTTGTATAAGGGTTTGCTGCTTTAGCTTGATCAATCATCACTTGTTTGTCCGCCTCAGGCATTTCTAAACTATCCATCATTTTAATACTATATTCTAGAGACGCTTGTTTTAAAGGCCCCTGAATTTCTGGCGCAATAACATTAAAAAGTAAAATTAACGCAGCAACACTTATAGCACTTGCAATAGCTCCAGCTAAAAAGTAGCTCGTAAAAGCATCTTTAAAAATAATGGCATTTTTTAATTTTAAGCGTGTGGTGTACACACAAATAATACCCAAAATAGCGTAAACAACAAGTTCAATAATTCCAATACTTGGGTTTAAAAACAAATTATAATCTACAAAATAAATTCCAAAAGTAATTAAGGCAGAAATTCCTCCCATTAAAACTCCGTAAAAAGTAGCATTTTTTCTAACCGTTTTCTGAACTAAGTCAGTGTCATAAAACAGATCTTTTTGATCGAATTGATCCATATCTATAAAATATAATTATAAGCTTACAAATATACTAAAAACTAACGGTTAACACCTTTAAAAAAATAGACATATTTGTTTGAAAATTGATTTTTAATCGTAAATTTGCAAACTGAAATAGAATAATTTTTTATTAACAAAAAGTCAAAGCTAACTTACACCTTTACCTCGTAAAGCCTCGAAGCTGGTTTTGGCCATTAATTTAAATACGATTTACAATGAAACAAGGTATTCACCCAGAAAATTACAGATTAGTAGCGTTTAAAGATATGTCTAACGACGACGTATTCATCACAAAATCAACAGTTGAAACTAAAGAAACTATTGAAGTTGATGGTGTTGAATATCCAGTATTCAAAATGGAGATTTCTCGTACATCTCACCCATTCTATACAGGTAAATCTAAACTTATCGACACTGCAGGACGTATCGACAAGTTCAAAACTAAATACGCTAAATTCAACAAATAATATTTGTTTCGAAGATAATTGTATCAAGCCTTTCCAAATTTGGAGAGGCTTTTTTTATACTCATTTGGGCGTTGCTAAAACCCATGTGCTTTTATAGCACATGGGTTTTATGCCGGGCTTTTCGCACTCGCTTATTTAAATTTTCATTTCATTACAATTTAAAAAGAGCTCAAACAAATGCTCCAATCCCTAACGCAATTAAGAAGTCAGATTTCAGGAGTCAGATTTCAGGAGTAAGATTTCAGAAGACAAATTTCAGAAGACAGATACATC
>CAVBJB010000192.1:0-4356 GCA_963595625.1 Lachnospiraceae bacterium
TAGTAAAACCAACGCTACCTCTATAAGTTCCTACAAAAAAATCATTGTCTACCGGATCATCATCATCACTACACGAAATCATTGTAAAAGCAAATAGGGATACAAATAACATCGCTAAAATTTTCAGTTTGTTTTTCATAATACAAATTTTTTTTATGTATATATAAACTTTTATAACCACCAAAAATTTTAGCCGATAGTAACATTTAACGAAAAATTAAGAAATACGATAAGGGCATTCCCTCATAAAAATTAAAAATTTTAATGAGGTCGGGCTGTCCGCACTCGCTCTTTTAAAACTCCGTAAACTCCATTTTAAAAGGAGCTCAAACAAACGCTTCCATCCCTAATGCAAAAACTTATACCGCAAAAAATTGGTTTACTAATTCTTTAGCAACACCTTCGCCTGCTTTAAAAACAAATTCATTACTTCTTGGTTTTAACTCATAATCTAAAGACCATTTTTCAAAATTCTGAGCCAATTCCTCAATACAATCACATACATACTTAATCTCTGCATTTGTTGTAGTAGGGTGAATAGACATTCTGATCCATCCTGGTTTTTCTAACAAATCTCCTTGAGAAATTTTATCAGTTAAGTAGTTAGAACGCTCTTGGTCCACATGTAATAAATAATGACCATAAGTTCCTGCACAACTACATCCACCACGTGTTTGAATACCAAACCTATCATTCAATAATTTTACTCCTAAATTGTAATGTAAATTATCTATGTAAAAAGATAGTACTCCTAACCTGTCTTTGTGTTGACTTGCTAAAATATTTAAATTAGGAATCGCTGCAAAACGTTCAAAAACATAGTCCACCAATTCGTGTTCACGTTTTAAAATGTTATCAACTCCCATTTGCTCTTTTAACTGTATAGCTAAAGCTGTTTTAATAGTTTGTAAGAAACCTGGTGTACCTCCATCTTCTCTTTCCTCAATATTATCCAAATATTTATGTTCTCCCCAAGGGTTAGTCCAAGATACGGTTCCTCCTCCCGGACAATCAGGAATCATGTTATTGTAAAGTTTTTTATTAAATAACAATACACCCGAAGTGCCAGGACCTCCTAAAAATTTATGAGGAGAAAATACAATTGCGTCTAAATAGGTTTCTTGATCCTCTGGATGCATATCGATTGCTACATAAGGTGCAGAGCAAGCAAAATCAACAAAACATACCCCATTATTTTGATGCATTATTCGCGCAATTTCATGATAAGGAGTTTTAATCCCTGTAACGTTAGAACATGCCGTAACTGAAGCTATTTTTAATGTACAAGAACTATATGTTTCTACTAATTTTTTAAAACCTTCTAAACATACCAAACCATCCTCAGTACTTGGTATTACCTCAACTTTAGCAATAGTTTCTAACCAAGACGTTTGGTTAGAATGGTGCTCCATGTGGGTAATAAAAATTACAGGTCGCTTTTCCTCTGGTACTTGAGTATATTTTTTTAAATTCTCAGGAACCTTTAAACCTAAAATACGCTGAAATTTATTGATTACTCCAGTCATTCCAGAGCCGTCCGTAATTAAAATATCGTCTGCTGATGCATTTACGTGTTGTTTTATAATTTGACGGGCTTTGTGATAAGCCATAGTCATTGTTGTTCCAGAAAATGTTGTTTCTGTATGCGTATTAGCAACAAAAGGACCAAAACTATTTAATAACTTCTCTTCGATTGGGCGGTATAACCTTCCTGACGCTGTCCAATCGGTATAAATTATATTTTTTTCACCATAAGGCGATTGAAACGTTTGGTTAATTCCTACAATGTGGTTTCTAAATTGCTCAAAGTAATTTTCAAGAGCTGTTTTCTCGCTAGTTAATAACATATCTGGTTCAATTATTACAAGTCAAATATACATTTATTTGAGGATTTAATAAAAAAACCTTCTGTATTTCTACAGAAGGTTGTCAATTATATACCTGCAATGGTTTTTATTTCGTTCATTATTTTTTCAGCAAGCGTATCTGCCTCATTTTGAGTCGGTGCTTCTGTATAAATTCTAATGATAGGCTCCGTGTTTGATTTTCTTAAATGAACCCAGTTTGTAGGAAAGTCTATTTTAACCCCGTCAATAGTCGAGATTTCTTCGTTTTTATATTTTTCTGTCATTTGTTTTAAAATCTCATCAACATTAATTGCTGGCGTTAATTCAATTTTATTTTTAGACATAAAGTATTGTGGTAAACTAGCTCTTAACTCAGCAACCGTAACATCTAATCCTGCTAAATACGTTAAAAATAAAGCTACTCCAACAATTGAGTCTCTACCGTAGTGAATTTCTGGATAAATAATTCCTCCGTTTCCTTCTCCACCAATAATAGCATTTGTAGCCTTCATTAGCTCTACTACATTAACTTCCCCAACAGCAGATGCTTGGTAAGAACCTCCATGTTTAAGCGTAATGTCGCGTAAAGCTCTCGAAGAGGACATGTTAGAAACAGTGTTTCCAGGAGTTTTGCTTAATACATAATCTGCAATCGCAACTAATGTATATTCTTCTCCAAACATTTCACCATCGTTAGATATAAAAGCCAAACGGTCCACATCTGGATCTACAACAATTCCAAAATCCGCCTGCTCTTCTACAACTAATTTGCATATGTCCCCTAAATGTTCTTTTAAAGGTTCTGGGTTATGAGGAAAATGTCCGTTAGGATTACAGTATAACTCTACCACCTCAACACCTAAAAGTTTTAAAAGTTTAGGTATTATAATTCCTCCAGATGAATTTACACCATCTACAACAACTTTAAATTTGCGTTTAGCAACTGCCTCTGCATCAACTAAAGGTAAGTTTAAAACCTCGTCAATGTGGATATCCATATACGCATCATTTGCAGTAACTTCTCCTAAATGATCTACATCGGCATAGATAAAACTTTCAGCTTCAGCAATTTTAAGAATTTCTTCACCGTCTTTTCCGCTTAAAAATTCACCTTTTTCATTAAGTAATTTTAAAGCATTCCATTGTTTAGGGTTATGAGATGCTGTTAAAATAATTCCACCATCCGCTTGTTCTAAAGGAACAGCAACCTCTACAGTAGGCGTTGTAGATAAATCTAAATCGATAACATCTATACCTAAACCTACTAATGTATTTATAACTAGATTATGGATCATAGGCCCCGAAATGCGCGCATCTCTACCTATTACCACTTTTAAATTTTCTTTATTATGATGATTTTTTAACCAAGTACCATATGCAGAAGCAAATTTTACAGCATCAAGTGGTGTTAAATTATCACCTACTCCTCCTCCTATTGTACCTCTAATACCTGATATCGATTTGATTAAAGTCATTATTTCTATTATTAAATGTATTTCAACAAAGATAATTAAAGATTATCGAATAATTTTTAATTAATTCTACTTTAGTAGTAAAATTAAGTACCTTGTAAGGTATTTTAACACCATGGTCCATGAATTTTTTAGCACATATATACTTATCCGGAAATGATAAAGAACTACAAATAGGAAATTTTATTGCTGACGGAATTAGAGGAAAAGACTATTTAAAATTTCCAGAGCAAGTATCTAAAGGTATAGTTTTACATCGCGCTATAGACACATTCACGGATAATCATGAAATTTTTAGGCACACCAAAAGGATTTTTCAACCCAAATACGGATTATACTCTGGGATAATTGTGGATTTAGTTTATGATCACTTTTTAGCTAAAAATTGGCACGAATACCATTCGGAAGATTTATACACCTACACACAAAATTTTTATTCGTTACTTCAAGCTAATTTAGATATACTACCCGATAAAACATTACACCTTTTACCTTACATGAAACAACAAAATTGGTTATACAGTTACAGAACATTACAAGGTATAGGACAAATAATGGCACAAATGGACAGAAGAACGGGGTTTAAATCGCAAATGACTGATGCTCTGAAAGATTTAACATCTAATTATCATGAAATACAACACGATTTCACTGTTTTTTTCGTTGAATTAATTAAATATACGCAGATAAAACTGTTTGAAATTAACCAACGATGAAACTTACATTTATAGAGGATTTACAAAAGCATTTTATGCTGGTAAAAAATGATGAGGATGCGCTTCGGATGGAGCAATACATGAAATACAATTTTAAATTTTTAGGAGTAAAAGCCCATTTAAGATCTCAAATTGTTAAATATCTTTATCCCGATCATGTTGAGGAAATTAGAGCCAATTTAATTGATTTAGTTTATGAACTTTACGATATGCAAGAGCGCGAGTACCAATACGTTGCGCTAAAACTAATAAAAAAAAATTTAGATCTTTTATACAAAATTGAATACGTTCCTTTTTTAAGAAAGTTAACCGAGTTAAAAC
>CAVBJB010000193.1:0-4347 GCA_963595625.1 Lachnospiraceae bacterium
CTTTTAAATAATCAGAAACATCTATTTGAGTAAGTTCTGATTGAGATAAAAGGCGTAACCAATATTTTGTTTCTCTAGCTTATTTAGATGCTATAGCCATTTTGCTTATGAAATCTTTTTTTGATTGCGCCGCAATGGATTCCTCAACATTTGCTCCAATAGAAGTTGCACTTCTTAAAATTTGTTTAGAAATGATGAATTCATTTTCTTGTTTTAAACGAATATATAATTTGATGATAGATAATGAAAATTCAAAAGTTTTATCTAAAATAATATTATTCGTTTTCATACATTCAAAATTTAAAATTCATCATTTCAAAATAATACTATAATAACTCGTAAATACCAGCTGTACCTTGACCTGTACCTACACACATAGTTACCATTCCGTATTTGTTACCGCGGCGTTTCATTTCGTCGAATAACTGAACAGATAACTTAGCACCTGTACAACCCAGTGGGTGACCTAATGCAATAGCCCCACCGTTAACGTTGATGATTTCTGGATTTAAGTCTAACTCACGAATTACAGCTAAAGATTGCGATGCGAATGCCTCGTTAAGCTCGATTAACTCGATGTCGTTTTGTTTTAAACCTGCCTGTTGTAACGCTTTTGGAATAGCTTTTACTGGACCTATACCCATGATACGAGGCTCAACACCTGCAGAAGCAAAAGTTACTAAACGAGCAATAGGCTCTAAGTTTAATTCTTTTACCATTTCCTCAGACATTACTAATACAAAAGCAGCACCGTCTGACATTTGAGAAGAGTTACCAGCAGTTACAGATCCGTCAGCAGCAAAAACTGGTTTTAATTTTGCTAAAGCTTCTTTTGAAGTTTCTTTACGAGGACCTTCGTCTTTAGAAACTGTGTACGAAGTAGTTTCTTTTTTACCTTTTTCGTTTACAAAAGTATGCTCAACTGTTATCGGAACAATTTGAGAATCAAATTTACCTTCCGCTTGAGCTTTTAAAGCTTTTAAATGCGAGTTTAAAGCAAATTCGTCTTGATCATCGCGCGAGATGTTGTACTGTTTAGCTACAGCCTCAGCAGTTAATCCCATACCCCAGTAGTAATCTTCGTTACCCTCAGCTGCTGCTTTATAATCAGGAGTAGCGCGGTACCCTCCCATAGGGATGTAACTCATAGATTCTACACCACCTGCAATAATACAGTTAGCCATACCAGATTGGATTTTAGCAGTAGCCATACCAATAGTTTCGATACCAGATGCACAGTAACGATTTACTGTTACACCAGGAACATCAGTAACTTTTAATCCCATTAATGAAATTAAACGTCCCATGTTAAGTCCTTGTTCAGCCTCTGGCATTGCATTTCCAACCATAACGTCGTCAATACGTGCTTTGTCTAATTGTGGCACTTCGCTCATCATAAATTCGATGGTTTCGGCAGCCAACTCATCCGGTCTTTTAAAACGGAATAATCCTTTAGGTGCTTTACCTACGGCCGTTCTATATGCTTTAACAATATATGCTGTTTTCATATTAACCCCCTAACCCCCCAAAGGGGGAATTCCTACTAGGGGTAAATAGGATTTTAAATTATTAATATTTGATACATCTAAAGTCCCCTTTTGGGGATTTAGGGACCTAGTTTCTTAACGGTTTCCCTTTTGTTAACATGAATTGGATTCTTTCTAACGTTTTTCTTTCTGTACATAATGATAAGAAAGCTTCGCGCTCTAAGTCCAATAAGTATTGTTCTGTAACTAAAGTAGGTTCAGATAAATCACCACCTGCCATAACGTACGCTAATTTGTTCGCGATTTTACGGTCGTGTTCAGAGATGTATTTACCAGCCATCATACCATCAGTTCCTACTAAGAAAGCTCCAAGAGCTTGTTTACCTAATACTTCAATATCTTTACGACGTGCAGGTTGCGTATAACCAGCCTCTGCCATTAATAAAGCGTGTTTCTTAGCTTCAGCGATTTGACGGTCTTTGTTTACAACAACTACGTCTTTTCCTTTTTGTAATATTCCTAAATCGAAAGCTTCGTAAGCAGAAGTAGCTACTTTAGCTGTTCCAACAGTTAAGAAATACTCTTGTAATACGTTAAGTTTTACGTCGTTTTTCTTGAATTGGTCTGCAGCACGTAAAGCCATTTCTTTAGAACCTCCACCACCAGGAATCACACCAACACCAAACTCAACCAACCCAATGTATGTTTCAGCAGCAGCTACAGCCTTGTCAGCGTGCATTGTAAGCTCACATCCACCACCTAAAGTCATTGTATGAGGTGCAGCGATTACAGGAATTCCTGAGTAACGAACACGCATCATCGTATCTTGGAAAGCTTTGATAGAGAAGTTTAACTCATCGTATTCTTGCTCAACAGCCATCATGAAGATCATACCTAAATTAGCTCCAACAGAGAAGTTTGCTCCTTGGTTACCAATTACTAAACCGTCATATTTTTGTTCAGCGATATCGATAGCTTTGTTGATTCCTGAGATAACACCACCACCAATAGAGTTCATTTTAGAGTGGAATTCTAAGTTTAAGATTCCGTCTCCTAAGTCATGAAGTGTAACGTCCGAATTACCCCAAACTTTTTTCGTATCACGAATGTTGTCAAGAATAATGAAAGCGTCTTGTCCAGGAATTTTCTTTTGAGATTTAGATGCGATATCATAGTAATAATTAGCACCTTCTTTAACAGTATAGAACGATTTGTTACCAGAATCTAACATTTCTTGAACCCAAGCAGCTGGTTTTTCACCTAACTCATTCATGAATTCTAATGCTTTTTCTACACCAATAGCATCCCAAATTTGGAAAGGTCCGTGTTCCCAACCAAAACCAGCTTTCATAGCATCGTCGATTTTATAAAAATCGTCAGAGATTTCAGGAATACGGTTAGATACGTAAGCAAATAAACCTGCAAAAGATTTACGGTAAAATTCGCCTGCTTTATCTTTTCCTTTAACTAAAACTTTAAAACGATCAACTACTTTATCAATAGTTTTAGTTAACTCTAATGTTTGGAAAGAAGCTTTTTTACCTGGACGGTATTCTAAAGTTTCTAAATCAAACGATAAAATATCTTTGTCTACTTTTTTGTAGAAACCTTGTTTTGTTTTGCTACCTAACCATTTGTTGTCTAATAAATGTTGAACAAATGATGGTAATTTAAATAACTCGTGTGCCTCGTCGTTTGGACAGTTTTCGTACAAACCATTAGCTACGTGCACTAAAGTATCTAAACCAACTACGTCAACCGTACGGAAAGTTGCTGATTTAGGGCGTCCAATAACTGGACCTGTTAGTTTATCCACTTCTTCAATCGTTAATCCCATGTCTTTTACAAGGTGGAATAAACTCATGATTCCGTAAATACCAATTCTATTTCCAATAAATGCAGGAGTATCTTTAGCAACAACTGAAGTTTTACCTAAGAATTTTTCTCCGTATTGGTTTAAGAAATCTAAAACTTCTGTAGATGTTTTAGGCCCTGGAATGATTTCGAATAATTTTAAGTAACGAACTGGGTTAAAGAAGTGCGTTCCGCAGAAGTGTTTTTGGAAATCTTCGCTACGTCCTTCACTCATAAATTGGATTGGAATACCCGATGTGTTAGATGTTACTAAAGTCCCAGGTTTTCTGTATTTTTCGATTTGTTCGTAAACTGCTTTTTTAATATCCAGTCTTTCAACAACTACCTCAATAATCCAATCTACATCTTTGATTTTGTGTAAATCGTCTGTAGTGTTTCCTGTTGAAATGCGGCTAGCGAATTTTTTATCGTAAATAGGAGATGGGTTAGATTTTAAAGCTGCTGCTAGATTGTCATTAACCATTCTGTTACGAACCGTTTTACTTTCTAAAGTCAAGCCTTTTTTCTCCTCAGCTTCTGTTAATTGATTCGGAATAATGTCTAGTAAAAGAACTTCGACACCAATATTAGCAAAGTGACAGGCAATACCTGACCCCATGATCCCTGAACCAATAACTGCTACTTTTTTAATAAGTCGTTTCATTTGTTTGCAATTATCCGTTTATAATGTTGTTTGATTATTCTTGATTGTAAATTTTTTTATCTGCGATTAGTTGATTAATGATTTCAGCCACCTCAATAAAATGTTGTAGTTTTTCTTCACTCACATTTTCTTTGATCACTTCATTAAATCTTAAAACTGTGTTTTTTGACAATTCTCTCTTTTCAATTCCAAAAGGAGTTAAATGAATAAGAACACCACGTCCATCAATTGGATTTTTTTTACGGAGAATAAGCCCTTTATCTTCCATGGATTTTAAAGTTCGAGTTAAACTTGTAGCCTCCATTCCCATTTTAGGTCCCAACGCAGTGGATGGGGTTCCTG
>CAVBJB010000194.1:0-4339 GCA_963595625.1 Lachnospiraceae bacterium
CTTTTTTAGAAACTTGTACTCTAAAGATCTTTTTAACCTCATCCTCTTCTCCTAAAATAGAGACTGATTGGTAAAAAGAATTGTATTCTCTTACTAAATCGTACGTATAGTTAGCAATTAATGCTGGACTATGGTTTTTAGCCGCATCCTGAATTACGCCAGGGAAAAGTTCAATTTGTTTAATTAACTCTTTCTCTTTTTCGTGTAACTCTGGCAATTCAATTAACTGATCTAAATTAAAATCTGCTTTACGTAAAATAGATTGGATACGGGCATAAGCGTACTGAATAAACGGACCTGTATTACCAGCAAAATCAATAGATTCTTTAGGGTTAAATAAAATACGTTTTTTAGGATCTACTTTTAATATATAATATTTTAAAGCTCCTAAACCAATAGTTTTATATAAAGCTGCTTTTTCTTCGTCGCTATAACCGTCTAATTTTCCTAATTCTTCAGAAATTTCTTTAGCCGTTTTAGTCATATCGTCCATTAAATCGTCAGCATCAACAACGGTACCCTCACGAGATTTCATTTTACCTGATGGTAAATCAACCATACCGTAAGATAAGTGGTATAAATGATCTGCCCAATCAAATCCTAATTTTTTAAGGATTAGAAACAATACTTTAAAGTGGTAATCTTGTTCGTTACCTACGGTATAAACTAAACCTCCAACTTCCGGGAAATCTTTAATACGTTGGATAGCCGTACCAATATCCTGAGTCATGTAAACTGATGTACCGTCAGAACGTAAAACTAATTTTTCGTCTAAACCTTCTTCAGTTAAATCAATCCATACAGAGTTGTCGGGTTTACGGTAAAATACACCACGTGCTAAACCATCTTCTACTACATCTTTACCTAATAAATACGTATTAGATTCGTAGTAGTAGCTATCAAAATTAACACCTAAATTTTTGTAAGAAACAGCAAAACCATCATAAACCCATTGGTTCATCGTTTTCCAAAGTTCAATAACTTCTGGTTTACCTGCTTCCCAATCCACAAGCATTTGTTTTGCTTCTTTAAAAATGGGTGCTTCTTTTTTAGCATCATCTTCACTCATACCTTGAGCCATAAGCTCATTGATTTGAGTTTTGTATTCTTTATCAAAAGCTACATAATAGTCTCCTACTAATTTATCTCCTTTTTTACCTGTAGATTCTGGAGTTGCTCCGTTACCAAATTTTAACCATGCAACCATAGATTTACAAATATGGATTCCGCGGTCGTTAATAACTTGAGTTTTGTATACTTTTTTACCAGATGCTTTAATGATTTCAGCAACAGCGTAACCTAATAAGTTATTACGCACGTGACCTAAGTGTAACGGTTTGTTTGTGTTTGGAGAAGAATATTCTACCATAACCGCTTTATCCTCTACATTTGGTGCAACTGTTCCGTAAGCTTCTGTATTTTTAATAGAATTAAAAAAGTTTACGTAATATGAATCTGATACTACTATATTTAAAAATCCGGATACAACATTAAAACGAGAAACTTCTGATAAGTTCTCTACCAAATAGTTCCCTATTTTATTTCCTAACTCTACCGGATTCGACTTGATTTGTTTTAATAAAGGGAAGATTACAACCGTAATATCTCCTTCAAATTCTTTGCGAGTCGCCTGAAATTCTACTTTTTCTATAGAAACATCGAATAAAGTTTGTACAGCTTTTTGAATTGTATCTGTAAGTAGTTGCGTTAACGTCATGAATTTATTTTTTTAAGCGTACAAAGATACAGTTATTTCAAGTAAATTTTAAGTTTTACCACTAATATTTTAACTACTGATTTTCAAATACATAAATAAAAAAACTATCTCTAAAGTCGTGATTTCATTTTTCTAATATTCAAAAAAAAAGCAAAACTTAATCGGAATTTTTAACTTTTTTAAAGCTTACACTTTCCTTTTTAAATCGTTCTATTTCTTATAAAAAATAAAAACACAACTATTTTTTTTATATAAACTGTAACATTTTGTGAAGTGCTGAGTCTTATTAAGTATCAATCACAATCAAATCAATCAAAAATGAAATTGCAGTTATGTATTGCGTTATGCTTACTTAGCCTAACGCAGCTATTTGCCCAAAACACGGGTAAATTATCCGGAAAAATTGTAGACGCTCAAACCAACGAAACTATTCCTTACGCTACTCTTATTGTAAAAAGCAACGGTGCAGAAGTTCTTACAGACGTTTCTGATTTAGACGGAAACTTCTCGTTAAATGCTATTCCGTTGCAAGCAAATGAACTTATCGTTCAATTTATTGGCTACACAACCTACACACAATCGTTAAGTTTTAAAGATAAAAACAACCTTGTTTTAGGTAATATTAAGCTTAAAAGCCAAGATACGAAACTAGAGGAATTAACAATTGTAGCAGAACGTTCCTCAACAGAACAAAAAATTGACAGAAAAGTTATAAACGTAGGACGTGATTTAACTACTGTAGGAGCAACAGCTTCAGAAATCATGAATAACATCCCATCCGTAAGTGTGGACCAGGACGGGAATTTATCGCTTCGGGGAAACTCAAACGTTCGTGTGCTTATAGACGGTCGACCAATAAATATGGATGTTGCCACTTTACTTAAGCAAATCCCTTCAACCTCAATTAAATCCATAGAGCTTATTACCAATCCATCTGCTAAATACAATCCAGAAGGAATGTCAGGTATTATTAACATTATTTTACATAAAAATACTATGGATGGTTTTAACGGTAGTTTCTCTACAGGAATTACTTTTGCCAAAACTCCAAAATTCAACAATTCCTTTAACGCTAACTTCCGAAAAGGTAAATTCAACCTATTTGCAACTTTAGGTAATAATGTTGGAGACAACAAAAACGGTGGGAATATAGAAATAGAGAAAGACCAATCTACTCAATTGCTTAAAATAAACTCAAGCAACCGTAATGAGTTTTTTAAAATAGGAACCGATATTTACTTAAACGATAAAAACACCTTGTCGGTTTACACCAACCAATCTTTTGGAAACAGCAAATTTGCAATTGACAACTACATCTTATTTCCTAATGCAACAAACAACTTTTTCCAGAACGACTACTACAGATCCAATTCTAGAAACAGCATTTACAATTTAGCTTACAAAAAGTTATTTGATAAACAAGGCGAAACGTTAGATTTTGAGGCTACGTACAACAACGCAACCGGAGATCAAAACAGTAAATATTTGCCAAATGCGCAGGATTTAGGATTAAAAGACTTTTCTAACGCCAAAGATAATTCGGCAGTAATAAATTTAGATTATGTAAATCCTTTGTCAGAAAAATCTAGATTAGAATTAGGAGCTGAGGCCCGCATTACACGTACAGATAACGAGTTTATCACCAACCGTCCAGGACAAGAAAATGCAGGGTTTACCTACGATTTCGATATTTATTCTGCCTATGCAACTTTCGGTCAAAAATTCACTAAATTTTCATACCAATTAGGAGCACGCGTAGAGAGTTACAATGTAAAGGCAAACTACACAACAACTTCTCAAAACGGACAATTTAAAAACGACTACATTACGGTATATCCATCAGCATACTTAAACTATGCCTTAAACGAAAAAAACAATTTTAATTTAAGCTTATCAAGACGTGTAGACCGCCCAAGCGTTAACCAAACCAAACCAATCCGTACCTTCTCTTCGGCACGTGTATCCGGTATGGGTAACCCAGAGTTAACGCCACAGTTTACAAATTCTATCGAGTTAGGATATACTAAAAACATCAACAAAAGTAGTATTTCGGCTACGGTATATTTCAGAGATATTAACGATCAAATCTCTCAAGTTTTCCTAAACGACGATACTGCAGATCCAAACGATATCAAATTAATTCAAACCTTTGCAAACTTTGACCATAATACATCTGCTGGTTTTGAGGTATCGGCAAATTTAAAAGTAAACGCATGGTGGGATATGCAACCAAGTGTGGATTATGCAAACGTTAACCAAAACGGAATGGTTGCCATGTTTAATGAGAATAACAATACATACGAATTAAAAGATCGTAAGGTTTCTACCACAACTTTTAATACCCGAATCAACAACAATTTTAAAATTACCAACCAATTCCGTATGTCATTATTCGGGTTTTACCGCGCACCTCAAGACGATATACAAAATCATGCTAACGCCATGTACAAAATAGACCTTGGCGCACGTTATAGTTTTTGGGACAACAAAGCAAACGTAAACTTACGTTTTAACGACATCTTTAAAACCATGAAATACGGCTATACCAGTACACACCCTTACCCAGGAAAGGGGGAATTTACTTGGGAAAGCCAATCTCTCTACGTAGGATTTAATTACATG
>CAVBJB010000195.1:0-4319 GCA_963595625.1 Lachnospiraceae bacterium
TCCTCTAGTTTTAATAGTTTTTCGCGTTCGGTTTGTAACATTTTTGTAACGGGAACTCCGGTCCATTTGGCTACAACTTCGGCAATATCCTCGTAGGTTACTTCTTCTTTAATTAGAGATTTTCCGTTTTGGTTTTCCTCCAATTGTTTTTGAAGTTCTTCGAGTTTTGTTTGAGCTTCTTGCATTTTACCGTAACGAATTTCGGCTACTTTACCGTAGTTTCCTTCGCGCTCGGCACGTTCTGCAGCAAGTTTTAATTCTTCGATTTCGTTTTTAACAGCTTGAACGTTATCTACCACATCTTTTTCGGATTTCCAACGGGTAAAAATCTCGTTACGTTCGTCTTTTAAATTGGCTAATTCTACACCAAGAATTTTAAGTTTATTATCGTCGTTTTCGCGCTTAATAGCCTCGATCTCGATTTCGAGCTGCATGATTTTGCGGTCTAAAACGTCTAACTCCTCGGGTTTAGAATTAATTTCCATACGTAATTTAGAGGCAGCCTCGTCCATTAAATCGATGGCTTTGTCTGGTAGGAAGCGGTTGGTGATGTAGCGTTGCGAAAGTTCTACAGCCCCAATAATAGCCTCGTCTTTAATGCGTACTTTGTGGTGCGCTTCGTACTTTTCTTTAATTCCTCTAAGAATTGAAATGGCACTTTCGGTATCTGGCTCATCAACCACTACTTTTTGGAAACGGCGCTCTAGGGCTTTGTCTTTTTCAAAATATTTTTGATACTCGTCTAGCGTTGTAGCACCAATAGCTCTAAGTTCTCCACGCGCCAGTGCTGGTTTTAAAATGTTGGCTGCGTCCATTGCGCCCTCGCCACCTCCAGCACCTACAAGGGTGTGAATCTCGTCTATAAAAAGTACAATATCGCCTTCGGCAGAAGTAACCTCTTTAACTACCGATTTTAAACGCTCCTCAAACTCTCCTTTGTATTTAGCTCCTGCAATAAGAGCTCCCATATCTAAGGAAAATACCAATTTATCTTTTAGATTTTCAGGCACGTCACCTTGCACAATACGGTGGGCTAAACCTTCGGCAATTGCTGTTTTACCAACTCCAGGTTCTCCAATTAACATAGGGTTGTTTTTAGAACGGCGCGATAGGATTTGTAAAACTCTACGAATTTCCTCGTCACGACCTATAACCGGGTCTAGTTTGCCACTCTCGGCCAGTTCGTTTAGGTTTTTAGCGTATTTGTTTAAAGCGTTATACGTATCTTCTGCACTTGCAGAGGTTACACGTTCTCCTTTTCTAATTTCTGCAATGGCAGCTTGTAAACCTTTCTCGGTTACGCCTTGGTCTTTTAAGGTTTGAGCAATTTTACTTTTAGATTTAAAAATGGCTAAAAGGATGTGCTCTAAAGATACGTACTCGTCGTTCATTTGTTTTGCTATCGCAGAAGATTCATTTAAAGTGAATGACGCTTCGCGAGATAATTGCAAATCGGCCCCTTGAACTTTTGGAAAGCCTGAGATGATTTGATCGAGCTGATTTTGAAAGTGATCTACGTTTACATTTAATTTTTTTAAGATGAAGGGTGTAACGTTTTGATCGATTTCTAATATGGCTTTTAGTAAATGCTCGTTTTCTAAAAGCTGGTTCGAGTGGCCTTGAGCAATGCTTTGCGCTTGCTGTAAGGCTTCCTGAGATTTTATGGTTAAATTTTTAAGATTCATATTTTTTTACTTTTTAGTTTCGTTATAAGGAGTATGTGTTATTTTTGCTAGTGATAAGACAAATAAAATACCAAGTTGATTTTTCTGACATTTTTTCAGTAAATCGCTGGTCGTAAGTTGGTTAACGAGACAAAATGTCTTAAAATTATAGAATTATGAGTTTTTTAAAGAATATTTTTGGACAAAATGACGGGGAAAGTAAAGAGAACTCGCCCTCGATTTGGAATGAATTAACGGATGTTGCACAACTGGATGAGGTTGTTGCCACTTCTGCAACGCAAACCTGTGTGATTTTTAAACACAGCACGCGTTGTATTGTTTCGCGTACGGCTTTAAAGCAGTTTGAGATGGAATATGTAGTAAATGAAAATCTTAAATTGTACTTTTTAGATTTGTTATCGCACCGAGACATTTCTAACACAATTGCAGAAAGATTTGGGGTTGAGCACCAATCGCCACAAATTTTGGTAATTAAAAATGGGGAAGTGGTTTACCACACGTCTCACAGCGCTATAGATGCTACTGTTTTAGAACGTTACGTATAACTATATAAAAGACCGAAGCCATAAGCTCCGGTCTTTTAATTTATAAGAATATCGTTAAGGGTGTAATCGGGATGTAATTGGTTTAAATCCAGACCGTACATTTTATATTTTTTTCCGGTTTTACTGTATTGCCAAATTATGTAATTGCTAATAGGTTCTTGTTTATAATTGGCGATCCAAAATTTTACGTTTGGAAATTTATTTTTTAAATAGGCGTTGTAAAACGCTTCTTCGCAATAAATAATAGGAGTTACTTTTAAATGGTTTTGTATGGTTAGGATATAATTTTCAACCTCCTTTAACCAGCCCTCTGTTTTAGGCATGTTTTGGCTTAATTCTAAATCTAAAACGGGTAACACATCTCCTTTAGTTGGTTGAGCTGTGTTGATAAAGTGCAAGGCTTGCTTGCTACCGGAACTTTTATAACTAAAAAAATGATAGCCCCCAAAGGGTATTTTTAAATCTGAAGCGATGGCTTTTCTTTCTGCAAATTTTTTATCTGTAAAAGAACTTCCTTCGGTGGCTTTATGAATTATAAATAATGGTTTATCTAAAGAGATTGCGCTCCAATGGATGGTTTTTATGTGGTGAGAAAAATCCAACCCTAGTGTATTTTGGGCATCAATACTAAACCAGTTGAGAAAAATCAACACTAGCGTGAAGAATATCTTTTTCATTTAGGCTTTTGTTATAAGGGTTGATGAGTTGTGATAGGATTTTATCTAGTTGCTGAATCTCGTACTTAATTTTACTCAGCATGTTTTGATACACTAATTTTTCTACATCTAATTCAAGCGAGTCTTGAAGGTCAGCCATATCAAAACGATGTTCTAATCGATAAATAGCACAACGTAAGGAAAAGCATTTTGCAAAAATGTATTGGTAATCAAAATCAATATCGTTATAATGGGGATATTTATTTTTTAGATCGGAGTTTTGAATAATACTTTTGAATCGATAAGAAACACCCTCAAAGTGGTTTGTAGGAATGTGTTTTAAAAATTCGCCAGATTTAATAAAATTATATCCAGTTTTTGGATTTGTATTGGCTAATTGATCTAGATCGTTTATAAAGTTGATGTCTGATATTTGTAACTTATCAAACACGTCGTTAAGATATTCAACTCGATATAAAAAGGATTTTTATTTGATAAGATGAAATTTGTTCCAACAAACTTCAAAATCTAGCATTTTGTACAAAATGTCAATTTCATTCATAAAAAAGGAGGAGTAAATTCTTTTTAAATTTAATAAAAAAAAATAATTACTCCAACGTTTGATTTAAATTTTGTACAGGTGGATGTGCAACTACAGGTGCAAGCGTATCTCTAACAATTTTTCTAGGTACAATAATTTTTTCTTCGGGTTGAAAATAATACCAAGTCTCGAAATGCCATTTTTTAGGATTGCTGTATTTTAAATCGGTGTTCCAAACTTTTAAGGTTTTAGGATAATCTAATTTATACTCCTTTTCAACAAATTCTTTTAAAACCGTTTTTTTATACTGATTCTCGTATGCAATACTTCCTTCAAAAGAGGTTTTAATTACTTTACCGGCCGGTATGGAGTCTAAAAATATATCTGCGCCAATCACTTTATCCATTTTAGCTTTTACCGGTATTCCTATAAAATATTCTTTCCTTTGAGGAGTGTCTTTAATGACATTGATGTAGAAGGATTGATTTAATAGGTTATGGCTTCCTATATTTTTTTTAATATCATCATAGTCCGCCATGATTTTCTCCCTCGAAAGGATAGAATCTGCAAAACGGGATTTATAAAAATAATGCGCTTTAACCGTTTCTGTTTTAATTGGATTAAAGACTTTGTGGTTAAAGTCTGTATTTATTTGCGATTGAATGTTATCGTTAACTTCTGTAAAAACTTTTTTAAAATAATAATTGGGCGATACCCCTTTTAAGAAAATCGATATTTTATCTAAGAAGGTAACTTGCCCAATAAATTTAGCATCTACTTTTGTTACGTTTCCTTTTAAAGAATCCTTAAATACATAAGTTAAATCTCCAATTTTTTGTCCCGAAAGGAATATGGAGAATAAAGATTTATTTACATCTGTACTGTCTAAGGA
>CAVBJB010000196.1:0-4294 GCA_963595625.1 Lachnospiraceae bacterium
CCACAGGGAACACCAATTTATGCTACCGGTAACGGTACTGTAATGCGAGCGGATAACTCGTTAAGTGGATACGGAAATCATATATTAATTAATCATGGCTTTGGATATCAAACTTTATATGCGCATTTAAGTAAGTATAAGGTTAAAAAAGGACAACAAGTTAAACGTGGTGACGTTATAGGTTATGTTGGAAGTACGGGTAGGAGTGAAGCGCCACACTTACACTACGAGGTGTACCAAAACAACAAAGCCGTTAATCCTATTAATTTTTATTACGGAAGTATGTTGCCTAAAGAATATGAAATTTTAAAGCAACAATCTGAACAGGAAAACCAATCATTAGATTAATATGAGCTTTAAAAAATTACCAGAAAAACGATATTACTCTATTGGGGAACTGGCCAAGCATTTAAGTGTTAATGCCTCTTTATTGCGTTTTTGGGAAAAAGAATTCGATATCATTCAGCCCAAAAAAAATGCTAAAGGTAACCGAATGTTTACACCAGAGGATGTAAAGAATTTGCAAATGATTTACCATTTGGTTAAAGAGCGTGGTTTTACTTTAGAGGGAGCCAAAATACATTTAAAAACTCAGGTTAAAGAACCAGCAGATACCATAGATTTATTAAACAAATTAAAATCTATAAAAGAAGAATTGTTACAATTAAAAAATAGTTTGTAACATTTTAAATAAATTAAAGACTAATTATTAAAATTAAATAGAGAGAATAAAATGAAAAAAGCACTTCCTATTATCATCTTATTAGTAGTACTAGTTGGAGGATATTTTTTATTATCAATGAACTACCAAAACGGAGCGTTAGGTTTTAAACAAGGAGCAGATAAATCTTGGGCAGATGTTGAGGGAGCGTACCAACGCAGAAATGATTTAATTGGAAATTTAGTTAACACTGTTAAAGGTGCTGCTGATTTTGAAAAATCAACTCTTGAGGCCGTAGTTAACGCTAGAGCTAAAGCAACAGCAGTAAACGTAGATCCTACAAATATTACTCCAGAGCAATTAGAGCAATTTCAACAAGCACAATCTGGCGTATCAAGCGCTTTATCTCGTTTATTAGTTACGGTTGAAAAATACCCAGATCTAAAAGCAAATCAAAACTTTTTAAAGTTACAAGACGAGTTAGCAAGTACAGAAAACCAAATTTTAACAGCTCGTACACGTTATAACGAAAAAGTAGAAGCTTACAACAACTACGTTTTAAAGATGCCAAATAAATTTTTCTTAAGCGGATACAATGAGCGCGCTTTCTTTAAAGCAGAAGCTGGAGCAGAAAAAGCACCAGAAGTAAAATTCGAATTCTAAAAAATTAAAAATATATGTCTGCAAGTGAAGATTTTTTATCGGTAAGTGAGGAGCGTGCAATAGTTGATGCCATTCAGCAAGCAGAAAAAAATACCTCTGGCGAGATACGAGTTCACCTTGAAGACCATTCAGAAAAACCTCCTCTCGAAAGAGCCCAGGAGGTTTTTTTGGCTTTAGGTATGGACAAAACCGCTGCCAGTAACGGCGTACTATTTTACGTAGGTGTGGCCGATCATCATTTTGCTATACTTGGCGATAAAGGGATTAACGACGTTGTAGCCCCTAACTTTTGGGACACAACTAAAGATATCGTGATTGAAAACTTTAAAAAAGGACGTCACAAAGAAGGTTTAGTAAAAGGGATTTTAAAAGCCGGAGAAGAATTAAAAAAATACTTTCCGTATGATGCTGAAACCGACGAGGACGAATTATCTAACGAAATATCTAGAGGCTAATGGCAAACCTATTTTTACGCATATTTAAAACCTGCATAGCACTGGCGTTTTTGCTATGTTCAGCCTTAGGTTGGGCACAGTTCGATATTCCTAAAAAACCAACCGGTACGGCGCAAACCAGCGTGTACGATTATGCCAATTTGCTTGAGGATTCTCAGCGCAAAACCCTAGAACAACGTTTACTTAATTACGCAGACTCAACCTCTACCCAAATAGTAGTAGCAATAATTCCTACACTAAAAGGCGAGAGCGAGGGTATGTTAGCTCCGCGTTGGGCACACGAGTGGGGCGTAGGACAAAAGGACGAAGATAATGGTGTTTTTATCCTATTAGCCGTACAAGAACGTAAAATTTGGATCGCACCTGGGTATGGTCTAGAACATATTTTAACAGCCGGAGTAAACGGAGAAATTGTTCGAAACGTAATTATCCCAAACTTTAAACAAGGCAATTATTACCAAGGTTTATACGACGGTACTGCAGCACTTATGGAGCTGTTTTCCGGTACCTACAAAGCCAAACAACAAGTGCAAGAGGAGTTTCCCGCAGGCGCAATTCTGTTTTTTGCCATCGTAATTATGTTTATCCTTTTTGCGCTGTTTAGCAAAGGCGGAAAAGGAGGCGGTAGCAGTGGCAATCGCCGCGGTGGTTTCGACCTTATGGACATGATCATCCTTAGCAACTTGGGCCGAAATTCCGGAGGCGGATTTGGAGGCGGTGGCTTTGGCGGAGGAGGTTCCTTTGGTGGAGGCGGCTTTGGCGGTGGATTCGGCGGCGGCGGATTCTCCGGAGGAGGAGCCGGCGGAAGCTGGTAAACCAACATAAAACATTAAAAAGAGATAGTCTATACCTTTAGGCTATCTCTTTTTTTTATTAGGAAGTTATTTGTTAAATTAAAAAAAAATATTAAATGTGTAATAAAACAATTAAATTATGAAAAGAATAAATTTCTACTTAGCGATTTTTACTTTATTACCTTTAAGTCTATTTCTTGTACAGAAAATGAAGATTTAAATTTAAACATATCTTCTAAAGACAATGTTTATAACAGCTCAAACATTTTCAGAAAAGTAACTGATCCAGATGATCCCAAGCCAGGAGTACCGGTTAAGCATTACTTTATTCTTGTTGATTTTGATAGTTTTGGGCGAACAAGTAAAAATTGTAATGGTTTTGGTCTTTGTAATTTTCAATCTTGTACTAATTGTTGTACAGATGCTTATGGTAAGGTAGTTAGTTGTAAAACTGAAGAAAAGAAAAATAATGCCAGTATTGTGTATTTGGATGAATTTGATAAAGGATATTTACTATTAGAATTAAATTTAGAAAATGAAAAGCACTTAGAAATTTTGAAGCATAAAGAAACTTTATTTGTAGATGAGGATTTGATTAGAGATGGTATTGTATTAAAAAAAGGAGAATATACTTTTAATAAGTATATTGGAGATAATGGAGGATATAGTATTTTAGCAGAAAAAATATTAAATTATATGAAAGGTATTTACTTAGTTTTCTTTTTATTAACAAGTATCTTATTACACGCGCAAAACAGTCAACCTTGTAATTTAACACAATCAAATTTTAATGATATTCCTGCTATAGCTTACAATGATGTTATATGTTTAGCTAAAAACTCAGACAAAAAGTTTAGCTTGTTTTTCACCTTTGGGATTTGGTGTGAACCTTGTAGGTTACATTTACCAGGTGCAATTAAATTTGCAGAACAGCATAATTTAGATTTTTACGTAATTTTGTTAGAACCCGAAGATAATATTAAGGCTAAACAAGCCGCTAGTTATTTAAGATATACCAAGCCAGATATAAAAACGCTGATACTTAAAGACGAAGTTTACGGAACAAAGCGTACAAAGAAAAACAAAAAATTTGTTACCGAAATTACACCTAAAAATTCCGAAGCTATTGACGATTATTCTAAATATATTTTACTTAATAACAAAGGCGATGTACTTAGAGTTACCAATTGGAAAGATGGTAAAGATGAAGTAGATTGGAAAGATGATAGTAAAATGTTAGATCGTATATTGGTACCTTTAGTTACAAATTAATTATTTATCGTACCTAAATTTAAAACAGAAATAGTTAAGCCTTTTAGCTATTTCTGTTTTTTTATTTGGGCGTTCCGTGTACAAAAACTCCTCGCGTCGTTTTTTACCCGTCGCGTGTTGCGCACTCGCTCTTTTTTCCGCTAACGCTACAAAAAGGAGCTCAAACAAATGCTCCACCCGCTAACGCAAAACAGTCTTTTAGTATTAAAGTCGAATGTCTAAAGTCAAACGTTTTTGGATTATAGTTTAAAGTTTAATGTTTAAAGAAATGTAATTAAAATTCAATTTTTGTAAATGTCAGATCGAGTGTTTTTGAGGTACGAAAAAATGTATCGAGAACTTAATAAATTACGAATTACGAATTACGAATTACGAATTAAATAGTAATTAATCACCTTTTGACTTTCGACTTTAAGACTTTAAGACTTTATGACTTGTTCGCGTTAGGG
>CAVBJB010000197.1:0-3027 GCA_963595625.1 Lachnospiraceae bacterium
ATTTTCGTTGGTTATCTTAAAGGTACCATCATTTTGAGTTATAAAATAAACTTGGTTATTAATCTGTAAAAACCTTAACACATTAAATTCCTTGAATTTTTTAAAATGATTAAAAGTTGGATTTAAAAACTGTTTAGTTTGTGTGTTGTATATAGAAATTCCATTATGAGTTCCAATATATAGAAATCCATCTTTAGCAAACAATGCACTCACTTTATTATTAACCAAACCTTGCGCTTCTGTTAAATTTACTAAAACATTATTTTGTAAATTAAAAATACCCAAACCGTTTGTAGCAAACCACAACCCTTTGGTTTTGCTCTCAATTATATCCGTGCAATTTTGTATAGGATTTGAACTTTTATAAACGTAAGGAAAAACTGAACCGTTTTTATACATAAAAGTTCCAGCAGACGTTCCTACCCAAGTTATTTTTGAACGATCCGTAAAAACCTTATGTACGGTATTGCTAGTTAAACCCTTTTGTATGTTTATTTTTTTTGGAAGAAGAATACCTGCCTGAGCATTTAAAAAAAATATAAAAAAAACAATAAAATTATAGAACAAACGCATTTGCAAATTCCTTTTTACTTCTTACAGACATTGGGATCAATGTACCGTCAACCATCGTAATGGTACCTAAATTTTTATCGAAGGATTTTACATAATTTATATTTACTAAATAACTACGATGACATTTTTTAAAAATTCCTGGATCTAGTTGATCCTGTATATTTTTTAAAGATTTAGAACTCATAAACCCTTTGTCACTATTAATAGTAAAAAGTTCACAGTATGAACCGTCCGCTTTTATATAGGAAATAGTACTTGTTCCAAAAACTTCAAAACCATTATTATTAGGAATAATTATACGACTAGAATAGTTACTATTACTATTTATGTTTTCCATTAAAATAGACAGACGATCAATTTTAGAATGATTAAATTTTTTCTTATTGAATCGTTTTATAACTTCTTTAATATGATCCTCGTTAATAGGTTTTAAAATATAATGTAAAGCGGCAGAATCAAAAGCTCTAATTGCATAATCAGCATGTGCGGTTACAAATACAATTTCGCAATCTACAATCCCTTTAATTTTCTCTACTACCTCAAAACCACTTTTGTTTTGTATGCTAATGTCTAAAAAAATAAAATCTGGTTTATTGTCTAACACCGACGTTACAGCATCATCTACTGTAGAACAAGTGGCTACAACTTGTATTTCATTTGGAAAAAACTCCTTACATAATGCTGCGATGTGATTACGTACATGTGTCTCATCATCAATAATAATTGTTTTAATCATATCATTCCCCTTTTTCACTTACAAATTTAACTAAATTTAGCATTAAGATAACTATTTATTAAACATTATGAAAGATAAATTTTACAATAATTAGTTAAATAATTTATCTAAAATTTCAGGGGAAAATTTTACATGTTACTTTTGCAGAATTAAATAAAACTTCATGGATTTTAATGAAATTAAAACCTTTTTAGACGAAAAGGTTGAATTATATAATAATCAAGATTTTATAGAGACTGACCCCGTTCAAATTCCACATAACTTTACTCTAAAAGAAGATCAAGAAATTGCAGGTTTTTTAGTAGCAACAATTGCTTGGGGTAATCGTAAAATGATTATCAAAAATGCTAAAAAAATGATGGAGCTTATGGGGAATTCGCCTTATGATTTTGTTATGAATCACTCCAATCAAGATCTCGAGCCGCTATCAAACTTTGTACACAGAACTTTTAATGGAGAGGATTTAAAATGTTTTATATCAAACTTAAAACATATTTATACTAATCATAACGGGTTAGAGCCTGTTTTTTCTAATCACATAAAAGATTTAAATACTGCGCCTGCCATTTCAAACTTTAAAAAAATATTTTTCGAGGCTCATAATTTAACCCGTACCCACAAACACATTTCGGATCCAGAAAAGGGTTCAGCAGCAAAACGCATCAATATGTATTTACGTTGGATGGTACGTAAGGACCCAAAAGGAGTTGATTTAGGCATTTGGAAATCAATCCCAACCGCTGCACTTTCATGTCCCTTAGATGTTCACTCCGGAAATGTTGGTCGTAAACTAGGATTGTTAACCAGAAAGCAAAACGATGGGAAAGCTCTTTTAGAACTTGATACCAATTTACGATTAATGGATCCTAATGATCCTGTTAAATATGACTTTGCCCTTTTTGGACTTGGTGTATTTGAGGGGTTTTAATCCTTTTCAATTCGGTTAAAAACACTATCTTTGCAAAAAATTTAGTTTATGAAGACATTCGAGCAATTTAATCTACCAAAATCATTACAAAAAGCCGTTGACGAAATAGGTTTAGTAAACCCTACTCCTATTCAGGAAAAAGCATTTCCTGTTATTATGTCTGGACGAGATGTAATGGGAATTGCTCAAACTGGAACAGGTAAAACTTTTGCTTACCTATTACCTATTTTAAAACAATGGACATTTGCTAATGTACATACACCACGTGTTTTAATCTTAGTACCTACTCGAGAACTTGTGGTTCAGGTAGTTGAGGAGATTGAAAAACTTACAAAATACATGAATGTTAGGTCACTAGGAATTTATGGTGGCGTAAATATAAATACACAAAAAACTTCTGTTTACGAAGGGGTTGACATCCTTGTAGGAACTCCTGGACGTGTAATGGATTTAGCATTAGATAATGTAATCCGTTTTGATTTGTTACAAAAATTAGTAATTGATGAATTTGATGAGATCCTGAATTTAGGTTTTAGATTCCAATTAACTTCTATTCTTTCTATGATGAAAGAAAAACGTCAAAACATACTTTTCTCTGCTACCATGACAGACGAGGTGGACGAAATTCTTGAAGATCATTTTAATTTCCCAGAAGAAATTACTCTTGCAAAATCAGGAACTCCTCTAGAAAAAATTGAGCAAATTGCTTACAATATGCCTAACTTTTTAACTAAGGTTAATTTATTAAAAGATATGTTCACACGACCTAAGAAGAATCTCCCGGGCGGAA
>CAVBJB010000197.1:3037-4288 GCA_963595625.1 Lachnospiraceae bacterium
GTTACGTAACGACGAAACCATGTCTAGAATTTTAATCTTTGTTAACAACAAAAAGGTTGCTGATATTTTAGAAAATAAACTATCGGAAGAATTTGAAGGAGAATTTGGTATCATCCACTCTAACAAATCACAAAACTACCGTTTAAACACTATGGCAGCGTTCCAAAGAGGAGAACTTAGAGGAATTGTTACTACAGACGTTATGGCGCGCGGTTTGGATTTTGACGATGTTACGCATGTTATTAATATGCAATTACCAGAAATTCCAGAACAATACATTCACCGTATTGGTCGTACAGGACGTGCTGATAAAACAGGTATCGCACTTTCTTTTGTTTCTCCTAAGGAAGAAGAAATTCAATTAGCTATTGAGGAGTTAATGGAAATTGAAATTGGTATTTTAGAACTTCCTGAGCATATTGAAATTGCTGAAAGCCGTTTAGATTTTGAAAAAGAAAAGGTAAAGGTTAAATTTTTACTTAAAAAAGTAAAACAAGAAGGTGGAGCCTCTTTCCATGAAAAGAAAGATAAAAACAAAAAGGTTAATTTAGGAGGTCCTGGTAAACGTACCCCACGTAAAACAGAACCTAGAAACCGAGCTGTTGAAAGAAAACGTGCACAAAAAAGAAAAAAATAGTTTATCTTTTTAATTGATAAAACATTATTATATTTGATAAACTTTTAATAAAATGCAGTTTAAACATCCAGAAATATTATACTTTTTATTCGCGTTACTTATACCAATTTTGGTACATTTATTTCAATTAAAAAGATTTAAAATCCAGGAGTTTTCCAATGTTGCATTTTTAAAAGAAATTAGTCTGCAAACTCGTAAAAGTTCACAACTTAAAAAGTGGCTTTTATTAGTCTGCAGACTTTTTTTATTGGCCTGCGCCATCTTTGCATTTGCACAACCTTTTTTTCCGGCTAAAAATCAAAATTCAACAAATAATCACTTGGTACTTGTTTTGGATAATTCTTTTTCTATGCAAGCCAAAGGGTCGCAAGGCCCATTACTATCTCGCAGTGTACAAGAAATTTTAGAAACATTTCCTAATCAAAAAACTTTTTCTTTATTAACTAATAACCAAGTATTTTGGGATGTTGACTTAGAAACTTTACAAGGAGATATTCAAAAAATAACATATAGTGCCAATCCTTTCAATTTAAATCAAGCTTTACAAAAAATCAATCAAAAATTCCCAAATCAAAATTACGATTTGGTGGTAATTACAGATGGAACTTCAAACG
>CAVBJB010000198.1:0-4259 GCA_963595625.1 Lachnospiraceae bacterium
CATTTGGCGTGTAAAGTTTTAATTGGTTTTCAATTATTTATGTACAACATCTTCTGTAGTTTAAAACGCCCTCGTAAAACTTGATATAAAACACAGAATACAAATTTTTATCAGACATGTCTGAAATCAATAAAACACAAGAACAGTTCTTAGCGGATTTTAACTGGGATAGCTTCGAACAAGGAATCGATGCAGTAGATGCACAACAATTAAAAAGCTTTGAAGAATTAGTAGAGAAAACTTTCATCTCAACTGATAACGAAGAAGTAGTAGAAGGTGTAGTAGTTAGAATCACTGATAGAGACGCTATCGTTGATATCAACGCTAAATCTGAAGGTGTTATTTCATTAAACGAATTCCGTTACAATCCAAACTTAAAAGTAGGTGATAAAGTTGAAGTTTTAATCGACGTTAAAGAAGATAAAAACGGACAATTAGTATTATCTCACCGTAAAGCTCGTACAATCAAAGCATGGGATAGAGTTATCGCTGCTCATGATTCAGGAGAAATTGTTAATGGTTTCGTGAAATGTAGAACTAAAGGTGGTATGATCGTTGACGTATTCGGAATCGAAGCATTCTTACCAGGTTCTCAAATCGACGTAAAACCAATCCGTGATTACGATCAGTATGTAAACAAAACTATGGAATTTAAAGTTGTTAAAATCAACCACGAATTCAAAAACGTAGTAGTTTCTCATAAAGCATTAATCGAAGCTGATATCGAAGTTCAGAAAAAAGAAATTATCGGTCAGTTAGAAAAAGGTCAAGTTTTAGAAGGTGTTGTTAAAAACATTACTTCTTACGGTGTATTCATTGACTTAGGAGGTGTAGACGGATTAATCCACATCACTGACTTATCTTGGTCAAGAATCAACCACCCATCTGAAGTTTTAGAATTAGACCAAAAATTAAACGTAGTTATCTTAGACTTTGATGATGAGAAAACTCGTATCCAATTAGGTTTAAAACAATTAAACGCTCACCCTTGGGATGCTTTAGATGCTAACTTAACAGTTGGTGACAAAGTTAAAGGTAAAGTTGTTGTTTTAGCTGACTACGGTGCTTTCATCGAAGTTGCTGAAGGTGTAGAAGGGTTAATCCACGTTTCTGAAATGTCATGGTCAACTCACTTACGTTCTGCTCAAGACTTCGTAAAAGTTGGTGATGAGGTAGAAGCTGTTATCTTAACATTAGACCGCGACGAGCGTAAAATGTCTTTAGGTATCAAACAATTATCTCAAGATCCTTGGACTGACATCGCTGCTAAATACCCAGTAGGTTCTAAACACACAGGTACAGTTCGTAACTTTACTAACTTTGGTATCTTTGTTGAATTAGAAGAAGGTATTGACGGTTTAGTTTACATCTCTGACTTATCTTGGACTAAGAAAATTAAACACCCATCTGAATTCGTTTCTGTAGGTGATAAATTAGACGTAGTTGTTTTAGAATTAGACGTTGAAGGTCGTAAATTATCTTTAGGTCACAAACAAACTACTGCTAACCCATGGGATCAGTATGAGGATGCTTTCGCTGTTGGAACTATCCACAACGGATCTATCTCTGAAGTAGTTGATAAAGGTGCTACAGTTGAGTTTGGTGATGATATCGTTGCTTTCATTCCTACACGTCACTTAGAAAAAGAAGACGGTAAGAAATTGAAAAAAGGTGATACTGCTGACTTCAAAGTAATTGAGTTCAACAAAGAATTCAAAAGAGTAGTAGCTTCTCACACGGCTATCTTCCGTGAAGAAGAAGAGAAAAACGTTAAAGCTCAAGAAGAAAAAACTTCTAACAACAATACAACTACAGCTGCTGAAAAAACAACTTTAGGTGATATTGATGCTTTAGCTGAATTAAAAGCTAAAATGGAAAAAGGTAACAACTAATACCTTATTCTAAAGTATATTTTAAAACCACCCAATTTTTGGGTGGTTTTTTCTTGTAAAAAAAATTGAAAATATTTTTTAGTAATGTTAAAATTTGTATATTAGTAACCCTAAAAACTTAATTTAATCATTTTAAAATAAAATCTCGGTAATTTTTGCTGACTACAACTAATTATTGGATTTTAAATATTTTCATTTTCCATGACTTTAAAAACCTCCTATTTCCCTACAAAATAGGAGGTTTTTTATTTTTTGGCGTTACCCCTATAAAAATTCCTTTCGTCATTTTTATGCGGTCGGGCTTTCCGCACTCGCTCATTTAAAACTCCATTACATTGCGTCTTTAAAAGGAGCTCAAACAATGCTACAATTCCTAACGCATAAAGCCGCAAATTAATTTTATACTTTCACTATTTTATATTAAAAATATTTTCTAAATAAAAAAAACATCTAGAAAACTAGATGTTTTATCGTGGTGTAGCTTTAAATTTAATAGACTTAAGTAATTGCTCAACTTGTACTTTTTTATCCTCTTTAAAGCTATAGTTTAGCTTCACTATCTCCGTATACATAAAAAACAAAATTCGACCTTTAATATATTCGTTCTGGTTTAATTTGTCTTTTAAAGCCTGTATGTTGGGTTGGTTATGTGGAGTTACTTTTATTTGACTAAGTAAAAACAACAAAATTTGCGTGTCTTGCTCGTTAAATCGCATGAGTAATTTATTTTATGTAAAAATACGTTTATTTGTGCAATTGTAAAAAGAGTTTGTATTTTTTGCGTTAGCGATAGGAGCGGTATCCTTTTGTGTAAGACACACCTTAGTGTTGGCTTACCAAAAGATTTAGCGTATAGCGCGACGCTAAACCTGTAGGTACGGAAGGTTTAGGGGAACGCCCAAATTATAAAAACAAAAGAGCAAATACCTTACGGCATTTGCTCTTAAGTAACCAACCAAAATTGTTATATATAAAATATAACGAAAAACTAAATATATTATGAAAAAACTACTTAAATAAGTATGGTGCAAATGTAGTGGTTTTTAGGTGTTTATATTCAATTCAGTCATATTATTAATTTATGGATATATAAATTTTGGTGATGGAATTTTTACTATTAAAATGTGTTAATAAAAAAAAGCAGGACTTAAGTCCTGCTTTTTTTAGTCGTTATATTGTTGTAAAGCTACTTTTAATATTTGAGCTGCTTTAATAATTTCTTCTTTGTTAAGTACGTAAGCAATACGGACCTCGTCTAGACCAACTCCTGGTGTAGAGTAAAATCCAGCTGCTGGTGCAACCATGACAGTCTCGTTATTATACTCAAAACTTTCTAACAGCCACTGTGCAAAATTATCTGCATTTTTAACCGGTAATTTTGCAATTAAGTAAAAGGCTCCTTTTGGCTTAGATACTACAACACCGTCAATTTTTTGAAGTTCTGTAATAAGTGTATCTCTTCGATCTTTATATTCTGTAATAACCTCGTCAAAGTACGATTGTGGTGTGTCTAAAGCTGCCTCTGATGCAATTTGAGCGTATGTAGGTGGTGATAAACGTGCTTGAGCAAACTTCATGGCAGCGTTCATTACATCTTTATTTTTAGAAACTATACATCCAATACGTGCACCGCACATACTGTAACGTTTAGATACAGAATCGATCATGATGGCGTAAGGCTCTAAACCGTCAACATTCATTACAGAGTAATGTTTGTCTGTGTCGTCGTAAATAAATTCACGATACACCTCGTCAGCAATTAAAAATAAATCGTGTTTTTTAACTAATTCTGCTAATTGGTTAATCTCCTCTTGAGAATATAAATACCCGGTAGGATTCCCAGGATTACAAATTAAAATTGCTTTTGTTTTTGATGTGATAAGTTTTTCGAAATCCGAAATTGCTGGTAATGCAAACCCGTTCTCAATTCCAGAAATTACAGGAACTACAGTGACACCAGAGGATGTTGCAAAACCGTTGTAGTTTGCGTAAAAGGGTTCAGGAATGATGATTTCGTCTCCTTGATCCATCGTTGAACCTAATGCAAATAATAAAGCCTCTGACCCACCAGTTGTAATGATGATGTCTTCTTTATTAATATGTAGTCCTGAGTTTTGGTAAGTTTGTGCTAGTTTGGTTCTATACGAATCAAAACCTGCTGAGTGACTATATTCTAAAACCGATATATCGGCATTTTTTACAGCTTGAATGGCAACCTCTGGAGTTTTGATATCTGGTTGACCAATATTTAAATGATAAACATTGTTTCCTCTTTTTTTAGAAGCCTCTGCATACGGAACTAATTTACGTATAGGAGACTCAGGCATTTGTTTACCTTTAGTTGAAATTGTTGGCATAGTAGTGTAA
>CAVBJB010000199.1:0-4200 GCA_963595625.1 Lachnospiraceae bacterium
AGCTAAAACACTTAAAAGCAAAAGCAATAGTATTATAGCTATAATTACACGTAATAATATTTTATTTAATTTTTTGATACCTTATTTTATTATAATTTTGTACTGATTTTATATCCCCGTAATATTAACTGTGCTGGGACTTGCAAATAGATTTCAAAGATAATACACAAGGGATATATTTTCAATCAAAAACACACCTTTTTTATGGAGAAAAAAACTATCTATATATTAGCGATCGAAAGCTCTTGTGACGATACAAGTGCAGCAGTATTATTAAACAATAAAGTATTATCTAATGTTGTGTCATCCCAAACCATACATCAAAAATATGGAGGGGTTGTTCCAGAACTAGCCTCTAGAGCTCACCAACAAAACATTGTACCTGTGGTAGATGTGGCTTTAAAAGAGGCTGGCATTAATAAAACAGATTTACAGGCAATTGCATTTACTCAAGGCCCTGGACTTATGGGATCATTATTGGTTGGAGGATCTTTTTCTAAATCCTTAGCCTTAGCCCTAAATATCCCGTTGATTGCAGTTAATCACATGCACGCACATATATTAGCGCATTTTATTGATGAAGAAGGATATGATAAACCGGAATTTCCGTTTTTAGCTTTAACAATATCTGGGGGTCATACACAAATTGTAAAAGTGAATAACTTTTTTGATTTAGAAATTTTAGGAGAAACCACAGATGATGCGGTGGGTGAAGCATTTGATAAATCGGCAAAATTATTAGGATTACCTTACCCAGGGGGACCCTTAATAGATAAAAATGCTCAAAACGGTAATCCAAAAGCATTTACATTTACTAAACCTAAAGTTCAAGGGATGGATTTTTCATTCAGTGGTTTAAAAACTCAGATTATGTACTTCTTACAAAAAAATACAGCTGAGAATCCAAATTTTGTACAAGAGAATATGAATGATATTTGTGCCTCTATTCAATATACAATTATTGAAATTTTAATGGATAAATTAAAAATTGCTGTAGCCGAAACCGGTATTAAACAAATAGCAATAGGTGGTGGAGTGTCCGCAAATTCTGGTATTAGAAAAGCGCTTACAGAAGCACAAAATAAATACAATTGGAAGGCATTTATTCCAAAATTTCAATATACTACAGACAATGCAGCAATGATTGGGATTGTGGGTTATCATTATTTTTTAGATAACAAATTTGCAGACAAAAACGTTACTAACAACGCTAGATTAGAATTTTAATGCAGCTATTTTATACCTCAGAAATAAATCCTTTAGATAAAGAATTCTCTTTTGATAAAGATGAAAGTAAACATATAGTTAAGGTTTTACGAAAGTCCGAAGGTCAAGTAATTCATATAACAGACGGAAAAGGTAATTTATATATATCTGAAATTATTTTAGCTTCAGAAAAAAAATGTACCGTAAAAATAAATGAAGTAATTAATCATCCTGCAAATTCGTTTTATATTCATTTAGTTGTTGCCCCAACTAAAATGAATGATCGTTACGAATGGTTTTTAGAAAAAGCTTCTGAAATAGGTGTTAACGAAATAACTCCTATAATTTGTGACAACTCGGAAAGGAAAATTATTAAAACTGAACGTTTTGATAAAATTTTACAATCGGCGATGAAACAATCTAACCAATTCTATCTCCCAAAATTAAACGAGCCAATAACTTTTAAGCAGTTTATGGCCCAAAATCAAGAGGGAGAACTTTTCATAGCACATTGCGAAGAACGAAATAAAACATTATTAAAAGATACTATAGAAAAAAATAAAAGATATACACTTTTAATTGGTCCTGAAGGGGATTTTTCTTCAAAAGAAATTGATACAGCATTAGATAAAGGGTTTAAACCTGTATCCTTAGGCCATACTCGATTAAGGACGGAAACTGCCGCTGTTGTAGGATGTCATACTTTTGTATTATTAAACGAATAAAATCAAAAATCCCAAAACTATGTTTTGGGATTTTTTTTCTCAATTTTAACTCAAATACATTTACGAATAATTACACTTGCAATTTTCACTCAATTTTATACTCACCTCAAATATATAATTAAAACATTAAATTAAAAGCAAATATTCAAACAAAAAACCGTTGAAGTATTAAAACCATAACATTTTATTAATTTTTCCGTAAAAGTATTTTTTTTTTTAGATATAACTTTATATATATAAAATCAAAAAATCTTAACCTATGAAAAAATTAATGTTATGCCTTATAGGGCTGGCTTTATTTTCTTGTTCAACAAATGAAGAAGAAAATATGGGTAATGAAGCAAATGCTGCTGTGCTACATCGTAATTGTCCATCGGAAGAATTACTTAAAGAAAAATTAAAAACCGATCCTCAATGGGCTTTACGTTTACACGAAATGGAGAAAAATGTAGGAAAACCGTTAGACTTATCAAAGTTCAAATTAGTTAACGGTAAAATTGTTATCCCAGTTGTGGTTAATGTTTTATATCGTACGACAGCTGAAAATATAAGTCAAGCTCAAATTCAATCTCAAATTGATGTTTTAAACAAAGATTTTAATGCTGCAAATTCTGATTTTGGAAACGTTCCTGCGTTATTTTCTTCAGTAAAAGCTAATGTAGGTATCTCTTTTGAACTTGTAACTATTAACAGAAAATCTACGACAAAAACGTCTTGGGGAACTGCAGATGCTATGAAAAAAACAGCAAGTGGAGGTTTAAATCCAACTTCTCCAACTACACATTTAAACATGTGGGTTTGTACTATAGGTGGAGGTATATTAGGTTATGCTCAATTCCCAGGTGGATCCTCAGCAACAGACGGTGTGGTTATTGATTCTAGATACTTTGGTAATACAGGAACCGCAACATCTCCATACCATTTAGGAAGAACAACTACACACGAGGTGGGGCACTGGTTAAATTTACGCCATATTTGGGGTGATACTACTTGTGGTACAGATTATGTAAATGATACACCAACGCATAATACAGCAAATTATGGAAGCCCTTCATATCCACATTATTCAACTTGTAGTGGAACACCAGTAGAAATGACAATGAATTATATGGATTATGTTAATGATGCCGCAATGTATATGTTTACAAACGGACAAAAAGACCGAATGTTATCATTATTCAATACAGGTGGTTCAAGAGTAAGTTTTGCACAATAATATAATTAAACCTCACTTTAAAGTGAGGTTTTTTTTATATATTTAGGTTTAAACAAACAACAATGATACAAATAGAAACTTTAGATTTAAACTTTCAAGAAGAAAAACACTCTATCGGTGCATTTATAATTAAGACTACTGAAGGACCTATTTTAATAGAAACTGGCCCTATGTCTACTTTTAATACTCTTTTAAAAGAATTAAAAAGAGTAAATGTAAGTTTTGACGATATTAAACATGTATTTTTAACCCATATACATTTTGACCACGCGGGCGCTGCTTGGAAGTTTGCAGAGAACGGAGCAAAAATATATGTACATGAGGTGGGACTTCCGCATTTAAATAATCCTGAAAAACTTTGGAATTCAGCCAAACAAATTTATCAAGACAAAATGGAAATTTTATGGGGTGAAATGCAACCCATTGCTTCTGAATTACTAATTCCAGCAAATGATCAAGATGAATTTATAATTGGTGATACTACTATTAAAGTTCATTATACCCCTGGGCATGCAGTACATCATAACGCCTATCAAGTAAATGATGTTATTTTTACAGGGGATGTTGCGGGTGTACAAGTGGATAAAGGACCTGTAGTACCACCTTGCCCACCGCCAGATATTGATATAGAATTATGGAAGAAATCAATCCAAAAACTTAGAGACTTAAATCCTAAAAAGTTTTATTTAACGCATTTTGATGTCAAAAATAACCCTTTAGAAATTCTTGACGAATTGGAATTTGTATTAGATCAGTGGGCAAATTTTATAAAACCATATTTTGATAATAATTCAAATCCAAGTGAAATTGTACCAAAATTTATGGAATTTACGGCATCAAACTTTAGAAATGCAGGACTAAATGATGCTGATATACAAACCTATGAATATGCAAATCCATCTTGGATGTCTGTTAACGGCCTTTTAAGATATTGGAAATTAAAAGAACAAGGAAGATTGTAGCAATAAAAAAAGGAGAACCAAGAAGGGTCTCCTTTTTTTATAATAATCTTGGTATAAAATTATTCATTCTTCTTAAATCAGCTTTTCCACA